>JADGDA010000001.1 GCA_015228695.1 Alphaproteobacteria bacterium | reverse complement strand
CTTTCTATTCTCGTCACCGCGATCTCTGGCCGCGCTCCAAGACCGTGCAGGCCCGCGAAATCGAGGACATACTGAAGGCGCTCGCTGAGGAGGCCCCTGCTCCAAAAGAGATAAAGGGTGCTTCCCCCGCGCCAAAGCGGCTGTGGAGACTGAGACGCGTCGAAGCGCACCGGATTGCCGGGCTGCACAGGCATTGCAACGCGCAGGGCGAGGCCCCTGATGATTTCGCGCTTGACATCGAGCGCGACGTAACCCTGATCAGCGGCTTCAACGGTGCCGGCAAGACCGCCCTGCAAAATGTGATCATCTGGTGCCTGACAGGCAAAGCGTTGCGCTCGCAGCATATGCCTGACGACGTGCATGAGCCGATGGAGGTGTTCCGGACGGCAGGTGACGGCGAAGATGAGACTCAGGGCAAAGAACACGGCTTTTCGCTTCCACCGATTGTCCCGATCCCATCGGGTGCAGAACTTGAAGCCCTTGGTGATCAGCCTAGAATCGACACCTGGGCGCAACTGACATTCCATGCAGAAGGATCGAACGACATATGCGTCGTGCGGCGGGCCCTGGGCGTGAACGAGCGCGGCAGGATCAGCATGTCCGTGACCGGGCTTGAAGACCTCTCCATTCCCGAGGTTGCTGTCGAGGCGGGAACGCTCTTGCCCGGAATTGCCGCACATATGCGCTTTGACGAGAAGACGACATTTGCGCAGGCCGTCGCCCAGCTAACCGGCCTGAAACCGCTGGAGGACCTGGGCCGCAGGTCCACGAGAGTGGTCAAGCGGTTCAGGACCGATGAGCGAAAGAAATCTCAGACGGACGCGAGCCAGACGCTGGGAGAATTCAAGCGAAAGCGGCAGACCATTCAGGATGCATGGTCCGCTCAGCCGGACCTCAGCGACCCGGCTAGCGTGGTCGCGCCGGATGAAGAGGCGAGCAAGGGTCAGTCCAAAAACTCGATCTCGGATGCGCGAAAGTGGCTTGAGGAAAAGAAGAAAGGCCTTGAGAGCGCCGCAGAAACGATCCTGGGGCAAGCGCTGCAACTGGCCTCCAGGCAGGATGTTGACAGCATACTGCAACAGTTGCGTGCTGCCACTGATCTGCTCAAGCCGGGCGCGCTGGGCGGATTGCCGTCGGTTGCCCTCATCAAGAGTCTGCGTGGCGTTACCGATGGTGACATTGGCGCGGGGGAGTCTCTGATAGAGGATATGGTCTCGCGCGCAGCAGCCGTCACGGAGCGGCTGAGAAACAAGCAGGAGGCAGCAAGGTGGCAGCTTTATGCGAGGGTTGCCGCGTGGCATCGCGAACATCATGACGGCGCTGAACTGGAGAACTGCCCGGTTTGCGGCACAGACCTGGAGAAAGTTCCGCCTGATGCACTGGTGGATAAGGGCGTAAAAGAAGCGCTGTGGCTGTGTGCCGAGGCCGATGCGGACGCTGCGAAAGGCGTCCAGGAGTGGGAACAGGATGCAGCCCGTGAATTCCTGGAGAGGCTGCCGGAAAACCTGCGAGCGTTCGCGGACAAGGCCCCTCCTGCCGGCCTGCTGCAAATCTATCGCAAGGCATATCTGGAAGAACTACTGGCTGACCGGACATTCGAGGGCCGGATTCAGGCTTTGAAACGCAATGCTGTGGTTCTTTGGGAGGAAGCGGTTACCGCCGCCGCGCTGCCCGACATGCCTGCGGCAAAGTCGGTGAACTGGCCGGACGAATTCAAGGCGGGGATGCTTGCTACACGAGTCGGGAACATCGTTCAGGCGATCCGGATCTCGAGACATCGCTCCGCCAGCGCGGATGCCCTCAAGAAGTTCGTCGAGCGCTATATCGGAGCGCCAAGTCAGCCTGAAACCGGAAGCGCCAAGGTCTCCGGCGTAGGGGACACTCAGCCGGACAAGCTGCCCCTGCGCGACCAGATCGAGACGCTGCGGATGTGTGTTGAGAACACGGCGCCCATCGTATCCCTGCTGCGTCAGCTCGACGAGCTCGAAACAACCCGTAAGCAGTACGCAGCTCTCATGGAACGGCTCGGGCTCATTGATCGGGCCGCCGACGCGATGGATGAGTTCGCGGGCTTTGAGGCGCTGGTGTTTCAGCAAGTGTCCGGTCTGATTCAGATTCTCGACCGGGGAACGAAAGAGTGGCTTGGAAGGATCTACAGTCCGCACTATCGCGGCGGCCCGAGCTACAGCGGATTCGACGCCACGGAAGAAAAGGGCATTGGCCTGCGCGCAGGGATTGGTGACATGCAGGTGTCGGCACACGAGATCATGAACGCCTCTTTGCTGCGGGCGTGTGTGTGGGCCTTCGTCTTCAGCCTGTGGGAACGCGTCCGGTCGAACGCGGGCGGAATCGACTGCATGCTGCTTGATGATCCCCAGACGCACTTTGATCCAATAAACGCGGAGAACTTGGCAGCGGCAATTCCTCAGATGCCGGCACAAGATATGCGCCCGGTGATCACCTCTAATGATTACCGGTTCCTCGCAGCCATAAGGGACAAACTTCCCCGGCAATCCACCGACGTGCCCTCATGGCACGCCCTGGTGATAAATCCGATCTCAAGCTCGCGTCTGACGGCAGCGCTCAGCCCTGCGGCCGAAGAGATTTTCGAACTGCGAAAAGACTGGCAAGCCGATGATAACAATGCAGCAAAAGCACAGCAATTTGTGAGCAAAGTCAGGCTGTATGTCGAGAACCGGCTTTGGGACCTGCTGGCGACTGACCCCATGGTCCTGCATAAGCCGACGCTGGCTGATCTGGTCAACGCTCTCCGCTCGGCGCGGAACAATGGAGAGCGGCCGTTTGACGAAACGCCATTTGAGACACTGCTCTCGCACATGGCGCTGCGCGACACGGCGCCTTTCTACACCATCATCAACAAAGCGCATCATCGCCTGCATGAAATCACGCCCTTCGAGGCGGGACAGGTCTCGGAGGTCTTCGACCAGATTGACCGGTTGTTGCGAAGCTGTTCCGCAGCGTATGCGCGTTTCATGGGACGGCTGACGCGAGAAGACCGGGACCTTTTCCTCATCGATACGCCGCCCGCCCCCGCGCTGGCAATGCTCGCCCTAAAGCAGTTCCCGTTGCTTGGGGAAGTGAGCGCCCGGAGCAGCGTGAACGTGCTGGCACTGGCGCAGGCGGACGAGTCTTTCGACATGAGCAAGCTGGGCGAAGTCGCCCTGTATGGTGTCAGGTCGCCGGGGCTCGGCTCCTTCGCCCTTCAGGGGCAGGTGGTCATCGTATCTCTTGACCAGGAGGCCGACGACGGCGATCCGGTGGTCGCGCTGAGCGACGGCAAGATTTACCTACGGCTGCTGCTGGGAGACCGGCGTGACCCGTCACGTGTCGTTCTCGCCTGCGACCGGACCGGAACGGAGAGAGTGCCGCCGACATTGGTGTTGCCGAGGGCAAAGACCCGGCTGCTGCCGATCATTGGAGTCCTCTATGATCAGGAAAACTTTGGCGGGAAGGAAGAAGCCTGCCTGATCGATGCCAGCAAGATACTGGAGAAGAATCTCGTGGCTGCCCGTGTGACCGATGATAGCGCCTATCCGGTCATCCGAAGCGGCGACATTGTGCTGCTTGAGGCCGTACAGAACACAACACCGGAAGAAATTCGTTGCCTTGAGGACCGAATTGTTGCTGCGACAGTGGATGATTGCGGAGAAACCTTTGCCTATCTCAAGCGCTTGGGGAAAGAGGTCGCTCCAGACCTGCGCATTCTTGAGAACGTAGGGTTAAAGGGGAGCGCATTGGCCGTACTGACCAGCGGTGACGGGGGGCGCGAGAACATCCCGACCCTGCAGGCGCTCTGGCGGGCACACGGAACGTTTCGACTGAAGACCAGATGACGTCTCTTGCGGCCTAAAACGGTTGCGATCGCTGACCCCACCGACTCCGAAGCAAAGCTAGGCAGGCAAGTCTCAACTTGCCTGGGGCAAGCAAAAGGGACGTAGCTCACTTCGAGTGTCATCCAATCTCGATTATCGCCTCTTCGACCGGAACGCCGATTTCTTGTGCGACCGGCGTCCAGATATCGACGCCTTCTGCGTCCGTCTCGACGGTGACGATCAGGGAGTAGCGGGCGCCGAACTGGCTGCGGTCACGTTTTGGCTGGTCTTTCCACCAGCCGGAGACGGGGAATACTCCGATGACGCCACGCTCGGCAAGGTCGGCTGCCGTGCCGACCCAGATGTCCGAATGAAGGGATCCCTTGTTGCGCGCCTCGCCAATGAACCAGTCGGCGAGACCGCCGCTGGTGTCCGGTTTCCCCTCGTCCTCCTCAAGGGCCTTCTGGTTGAGGCGCTTGTGGAATTCGTCGGTGCTTTCGGTGGGCAGTTTCATGTCGAACCGCAGGCCGTGCGAGGCGTAGCGATGGCGCTTCTTCCAGCCCCGCCGTCCCGGGTTGGGTTCGATGAAGTACGAAAGGGTGACCCGTAGCCGAACGGGGGTCTCCCCCATTTCTGCCAGGGCGGCCTTCGGCCACGGCAGCTCGTGCAGGTGAAGCTCGCGCATCTTCCCGTCCGCGAAGGGACGAATGGATGCCTGCGCGATCAGGGTGAGAGCGTCACCCGCGCTACGTAGCGCGCGGGCAAGGTCTGGTACGCCGTAGCCATAGCGGCGGACTAGTCTCGCGCGGGCCTTCTTGCCGCCCGCGCCGTCGAGATGCGCGCGCATCGCCCTGGTCCATCTTGCCGACTGAACGAGCAGAGCACGAACGCTTTCCGGCCAGAGATGCGGATACTCGGCGCTGATCGTCGCCGCCATGCGTGCGACCTGAGCCGTTGCCGCGCTCGTCGCCCAGGAAAGGGTGAAGCTCTTTTCGGCGGGCTTATGATGGGTCGAGAGCAGCGAAAGGTCCGGTATGGGGAAGTCGATGTGCGTCCCGTTCATGGCGAGATTGCCGCCCTCGCAAACCACGTCCGGCTTGAGAGGCCAGCTTTCCTGGAAGGTGACGGAGGTCGTGCTCCATGGCGAGAGGTCTCCGGGTGGTGCCACGGGCGACCAGCCTGCGTAGGATGCGTCGGTGATGGATGCCTTCTCCGTGAACGCTCCTACGGTCAGGGCGTTCCAGGCATGGGCCGGGTCGTGAATGGCCTCGATGTCGCTACGGCCGAGATGGTCCTGCTGCAGATGGGCGGGATCTACATTCCCGGCACTCAGGACAAAAAGACGGGGCGCATTCGCGGCGTCGTCGTCGAGATAGACGAGACCCTGGTTTGACGGGTCGAAGGAGCGGCCTGCGGCAAGTGCGTCGATGGCGGCCGACCAGGAGGTCGGCTGTCCGCGATCACGTTCGTCGGTTGCGGTCACGGCCATCGAGAAGGCGCGCGGCCTTCGGGGCGCCTGGATTTCCGGACGCGCCACTGCCTGAGCGGTGATCGCGCCGTAGAGTTCCGGGAGGTTGGCGCCTCTGGGCGGAAGGATTTTCACGGATTCCAGGCGGTGTCGGATGTGAACGGGCGCACCGGATGCCAGCGCCTGGGCCAGATCGCCATAAGCCGCAAGGCCGGCCATTTCAGTTCCGTGCCCGTCGTGGTCGTGTGCGCCCCAGGCGGGATCGACGGCCGTGGCGTCTTCGGGGGCAAGGATATCCTGCAGCAGGGGGTGCCCATGCGTGACGCCGGTATCGAGAATGCAGAGCGCCGGCGCATTCTCGTCGGGCAGGACGGTTCGGTTCTTGAGATCGTCCACCCAGTCGGCCTGTTCCGAGGGAGACAGATCGTCGACGCAAAAGGCGGCGCTCTCCTTGGCACGGCGCAACTCCGCAAACTCGTTGAGAACGTTCAGGGATGCGGAAAGCTGGACCGCCGACCCTCTCACCAGGATCACAATCCGGTCGTCGAAGCCGAGGCGGCGCTCGCTGACCGCGAGGTTGGTCTGCTGGGCGAAATCAAGGAGACGCGCAAGTTCCGCCCCATCGTGCCGGCGCAGCCAGACTTCCCACCAGATTGTCTCCCCGTCGGCAGGATAGGCATCCTCGGTATCGGTCCACAGCGCACGCAGGGTTGCCTTGCGCAGCGCCGCGATCCTGTCCACGAGATCCTTGTGGCGGGGCTCTCCTTTCCTGGTCGTTTGCTCGGCGTACTGTTCGAAGCGGTCAAAGAAATGCTTCAGGGCTCCATCGGGAATGAAGATGGCTGCGAACTGGATGCGCGCTCCATCTTCTCCAGAAGGACTACTGCGGACATTCAGCAGCTCAATGCCCTGTCTCTTGCTTTCAAGAGACTCGAGCTTCAGGTCGAAGCCGGGTGGGCTTTCGAATTCGACCGTGATGCCGGACGGCGCGCCGGCTACGGCAATGCCAGACGTCTGTCTGTCGGCCTCCGCCTCTTGTCGGATATCCGCCAGGGCTCCGCGAAGGTCGGCCGCATGGGCTGCGCGGTCTATCGGTCCTGAATAGACAGGCAGGTCAACCTTCTTGGGATGCGGGCGATAATCCTCGGCGCGAGGTGGGGTGGGCACGAGAAGGTGTTTTCGGTTTCGCGGCGCCGCCATCGTTCTGGAACCTCCTCGAAATCACCGATGCGTGGCGCGCCGCTCTTGCAGCGCTTCAACGAACTCCTGGCTGTCGACGCAGGTATGGCGCTGGAGGATGGCGTTCTTGGCGGCCCGTTCGCAGGCGCGGGTGAGGTCGGAGTGGCAGAGTCCTTTTGCCGCCTCCACCACGTTGGGCCAGTTCACCTGGGACGTATCGAGCAACGCCAGGCGGTCCCGCATGACCTGCTCCGAGATATCGGGCGACGGCAGGCTGTACTCGATCACGGAATCGAAACGGCGAAACAAGGCCCGGTCCAGGATCTGCGGGTGATTGGTCGCCCCCGCGACGATGCTGTCCGAATCATCTTGCTCCAGGAACTGAAGGAACGAGTTCAACACCCGTCGGATTTCTCCGACCTCGTTCTTCGTTGCGCGCTCGCTGCCCAGGGCATCGAACTCGTCAAAAAAGTAAACGGCCCGCGTCTGCTGGATCGCCTCGAAAATCAGTCTCAGCTTGGCGGCGGTCTCTCCAAGATAGCGGGTGATCAGCCCGTCGAGTTGGATCGTGAAGAGGGGAACGCCCAGTTCGCCGGCCAGCGCCGAGGCGGTCATCGTCTTGCCGGTGCCGGGAGGGCCTATGAGGAGAAGCTTGCGAATTGGTGACATACCGTGGGCTCTGAGTTCCTCGCGCTGGCGCTGTTCCAGAAGGATGCGCTCAAGGCGCGTCCGAACCTGCCGGTCAAGAGCCATGTCGGCCAGTCGGATCGTTGGGAAAGCCGCCGAGAGGAGTCCGGCGAGCTCGCCGCGCGGCTGGACGATCGGGATCGGCTTCGTCCTTTGTCCGGGAGCAGGGGCCTCACCGCGCACCTTCGAGCGATCAACCAGATCGCGGAGTTCCTGGGCGAACTTCGTGTGGCCCTGACGGGCAGCCTGGGCGGCGACCTGCAAGGCGACCGCATAGAACCGTTCGTTGTCACCCTCCGAGTGACTTCGAATCAGTGCCTTGACGTGATCCGCAGTTGCCATGATTGGTCGTTCCCTTAATCATAAGGCCAAGTTCACAAGACAAGCCTTATGTATTGCTGCGATTGTTATTTCCCTGCGCCAGGATGCGGTCCTGGCACCAGTGTCATTGCGGTCCCTAAATAAATTCTTACCCCAACCCCACTCTCTGGTCCACCGCCATGAAGGCGGATCGTTGGCGTGGGGCACCCTCTCGTCGATTGACTGCAACTCTACCGGATAATCACCGACTCCGTGCCAACTCCGTGTGCGGAGGGCATTCGGATGGCTCTGGGCGGCGAACGCTTGTGTCGAGAGGCAAGAAAATGTTTTGAATAACTCAAGACATTCAAAGACATGCCGGATTCCGGCAATCAGAACAAGCGATTAGAACAAGGCATGAACTTCGTCTCATAACCTGAAGGTCGCAGGTTCAAATCCTGCCCCCGCAACCAAATTAATGGCGCTAAGTCAAAGACTTAGCGCCATTTCTATGTCCGGGATCGTGTTGCAAAAGAACACAACGCGAAACCGCGCGATTCCAAACAGTTACGGACGGTGACGGCGATTCCGTGCAACACGGATGCGACATGGAAATCTGCCGATGTTGCCATGGTGTTCGCGGCGAGGGGCGTTGCTCCGAGGCCCACATCCGGGGGGCACGGAAAGTCGCCATGTCAACGTTGTGTCAGCAGATTGGACTTGCTTGGGCGGTGGTTCAACGCCGTCATGTGGGCACCACGAACGGAGCCCACCATGCCCAAGACCAAGAATTCCGCCCTCGCCGCTTTCATCGCCCGCAAGGCCGAGATCGACGCCATGCTGGCGCGCCTCGCGGCCGCCAGCGCCGACCACTTCGGGTACGCCCCGGACGAGATCAACTGGGGCCACGTCGGCACCCTCGGCCACTACGCCGAACTCCTCAAGCGGATCACGGATTCGGCCTTCAACGAAGGGGAACACGCAACCTGATCGGCGGCGCCATGCCTTGCCGATACGTTCCCCTCGGAAGCCATGCCGCCAGTTCGAGCGCTCTGCAACAGGCAATCTGCGAGTTTGAACAGCACGATTGATAGCTATATCTTGCGAGACCATTTGTCACTCGTACTGCCCGGTGGTGCTGCGGCGAAATGAACAAGAAGCGTCACCATTATGTGCCGAGGGCCTACCTCAGACCATTTTGTGATGGTCAGGGGCGACTTCGTGTGTATCGAAAGGATGAGCCAGAGAAAATCATTTGCCAATCGCCGGACAATTTCGGATTTCACAAATACTACTATTCCCAACCGTCTGAGGATGGCGGTCGAGACAACTGCTTGGAGGACTTATTCTCAAAGCTTGAGTCGAAATGGCCTCCGTTGGTCGATGGCCTCCGTCGAGGAGATGACATCGGTGATTCTGAAAGCCTCGGGGTGCTTCTCGATTTCATTGCGCTTCAGAGAGCGCGCGTGCCAGCTGCGAGGGATATGATCGAGAGGATACGGGCAGAGCAGGTGATGTCTACCACACGGGTTATGGATGCCAGCGGGTTGCTTCCCCCCAAGCCGCCGGGCCATGGCGACATCCTTGATCATCTTGAGGTTGCAATTGATCCGCATCAGTCCCTTCTGGAGATGAAACCGCTCATGGATGGTATCGACCGCGTATTCTCTGAGATCGGCCTGGGCGCATTGCACAACAAGACCGACATCCCCCTCCTGACCAGCGATAACCCGGTAATCTGGTTTGATCCGTCCGTTCCAGAAACCGAAATGCGGCCATATGTATGGCGACCAGGAACACCCCTCGTTTTCATTTTTCCTGTGGCCCCAGACTGCGTGATTTATGGGCATTCGTCTATGCGAGAGCAATTTGCAATACATGGTTTTGGATATGGCGACTTGTCCAGTTCCGAGAGCGTAGAAATGATGAACCGCCAGATATGTCGCTTCGCCTATGAAGCGGTGTTCGCTCAAAAAAGTGGTCAAGAGGCGTTGATTTGTGAACATGCAGGCGTGTCGCCGGTATTACAGACGTCTCGGTTGCCCGGCGCACAGGGAGAGGTCCTTCTCTTTTCGAATGTCTTCGGGCCACGGACACGAAAGCCAAAATGGGCCGATTAGGCTATGTGCCGTGGCGCTTCGAAAGGAGGTTACGCCGCAGCCGTCGCCACCCCATCCAGACGCACCCGCACGGCGACGGCGCCATTGCCAGCGGCGGTAATGGCGACGCCGACCGGATACAGCCCGGCAGCAGGCGGGGCGATCACCTTGGCGGTGTCATCCCAGGCCACCCGGTCGCCCAGGGCGAACACCGTCGCTGGAGCCTTCGGCAAATCGTACACCCCGGTGGTCGCTATTTCCACATTGGCCGCTTCCGGCGTGTTGGTGGCGGCGATGCCGAACAGCCCGCCGACGGATCATGCCCTGGCCCGAGGCGATGCCGACAGCCGGGGCCGGGACGGTGATCATGTGGCCGGTCTGGATGAAGTTCTTCGTGCTCTCATACTCCCTTGCGTTCCTGGTCATGGCCGGTCGACCGAGCGCAGTTGCCATGGCCATACGAGCTCTTGCCTGTGTCACGACAGCGTATTACATATGTGAAAGTCTGTGTCACAAGGTCGGAGCGTCCTCCATGTCCACCCCCACGATCACCTTCCGGGTGAAACCCGATCGGCAACAGGCCGTCCGCGAACTCGTCAACGCCATCAAGGATGATCCGGGCATGACGGCGGCCGTGCTGGAATTCATCCGCACGCGGCCGTCTCTGGTTTCGGGAACTGGTGGCGACACCGCGATCCGCAACATCGGCCCGTTCCGCAACGAGGACGCGGCGTTGTCGTTCCTGGTCGGACGCCTCAAGACGGCGCTCCGTCCGGTGGCGCTTTTCCTGTTCGGCAGCCGCGCCGCCGGATCGGCACGCCCGGACAGTGATTTCGACCTTCTGGTCATCCTGCCCGACGACGAAAGCGGTCCCCCGGACTATTACGCCGCCTATGCGCCGGTGGCGGGCTGCGGCATCGGCGTCGATGTCGTGCCCTGCCGCCTTGCCGATTTCGAGGCCGAACGGCAACGGCCCGGCACAATTGCCCATGCCGCAGACAGCGAGGGCCGGTTGCTGTATGCCAGCCCCGGCTCCCCTTTCCGTGACCGCTGGCGCGGTCGGGCGGTCAGCCAATGACAGACCGGCGCCTCTCCGCCCTGATGATTGCCGCCGAGCGCAACATTGAAGCCGCGCGGCGGTTGCTTCCCGAAATGTCCGATCAGGCGATCTTCCATGCCCAGCAGGCGGCGGAGAAGATAACGCGGGCGGTCTGCGAAGGCGAAGGGCTTGCCGTCGGCCGCACCCACAAGATCGGGCAGGCCGCCGGCTCCCTTCCCGACGGCCATGTTTTCAAGGAAGATCTGTTGGGCCTGGATAACCTGTCGGCGGCGGCCACGGCGTGGCGCTACCCCAGCCCCGGCGGCTGGTTCCCGGCCATGCCCGATCCGGGCGACGTCGAGGCCGCACTGGCCGACATCGAGGCGCTGTTGCCCGAGGTCCGCGACTGGCTGGCCGAACGATAATCGCGGGAGGTCACCGTCGTGACATTGCCCCGCCCGACACTTCGATGGCCAGAATCTTGTGATGAGGCAGGGGGCCGTTCAGATCGATACCGCCGGGCACATCCCAGTCGTCCATGCCATGCTCCTCCCGTCATTCACTCGCCCACCAATTCATCCTTGCAACTCTGCCATGCGATATCATAATTGCAAGGATGATCGAGCGCCGTCACCGCCCAGCCATCGAGAACCTGCTCCAACGCCATCCGGCGGTAGCGTTGCTCGGACCACGCCAGAGTGGCAAGACCACGCTCGCGCTGGAAATCGGCGAGAGCCGCCCGTCCATCTACCTCGATCTCGAGGCGCCTTCCGATCTGGCCAAGCTGGCGGAACCCGAACTCTACTTGTCAGCCCACGAAGACAAGCTGGTCATTCTCGATGAAGTACAGCGTGCACCTGATTTGTTCAAGGCATTGCGCGGGTTAATCGATGCGGGCAGACGACGAGGGAGGCGCTCCGGGCGCTTTTTGCTTCTTGGGTCGGCGTCCATCGAACTGCTGAAGCAATCATCGGAGACACTGGCCGGGCGCATCGCCACGTTCGAACTTACGCCCTTTGACGCGCGGGAAGTGGTGAAAGGCGTCGGGGACATGGATCGCCACTGGCTGCGCGGCGGCTTCCCGGACAGTTTTCTGGCACGGGATGACCGCGACAGCGCCGAGTGGCGCCAGGCCTTCATCCGCACCTATCTGGAGCGCGACATCCCCCAACTCGGGCCGCGTGTGCCGGCCGAGACCCTACGCCGCTTCTGGACCATGCTGGCCCACGAACAAGGGGGGCTGCTCAACGCCGCTCGCATCGGCCAGGGCCTGGAGGTCGCCGGCGTCACCGTGGCCCGCTATCTCGACCTCCTGGTCGACCTGCTGCTGGTGCGGCGGCTGACGCCGTGGATGTCCAATACCGGAAAGCGGATGGTCAAGTCCCCCCGAGTCTTCGTCCGCGACAGCGGCATTGTGCATACACTGCTGGGGCTGGAGACCCTTGACGACCTCCTGGGTCATCCAGTGGCGGGGGCCAGTTGGGAAGGCTACGTCATCGAGAACCTGCTGGCAGCAGCCCCCTCCAACGCTCAGGCGGGATTCTATCGGACATCGGCAGGGGCTGAAATCGACCTGATCCTGCCCATCGGACCAGGCAGGCTTTGGGCCATCGAGATCAAACGCAGCCTGGCGCCGCAACCGTCGAAGGGGTTCTGGCTGGCCTGCGACGACATCAAGCCTGACGCCCGTTTCGTGGTCTACCCTGGTACCGAACGATACCCGCTGAAAGATGGCCTTGAAGCCATCGGGCTCACCGAGATGATGGCCTTGCTGGGGCCGAGACCGTGACCCGGGCCGACCTTGAGAAACGCTTTGCCGCGAGAAACGCTTTGCCGCCTATGGTGTTGCGATCCTCAGCGGCGTTTTGAACCCGAACGAATGCCGGCCCGAAAGGCGTTCTTGCGTCCGCCTCTTCGGTACCCAATAATGCGCGTTCCTTTTTCCGGGGTCTTGTTGCGGGGAGACGACGTTGGAACGACCGGTCGTCGGCATCATCATGGGCAGTCAGTCCGACTGGGACACCATGCGTCACGCGGCGGAGACCCTACGCGCGCTGGGGGTCGCCCACGAGACCCGGATCGTTTCGGCGCACCGGACGCCCGGACGGCTCTACGACTACGCCCGCGACGCCCGTGGGCGCGGGATCAAAACGATCATCGCCGGGGCGGGGGGCGCGGCCCATCTGCCGGGGATGACGGCGGCGATGACCGCGCTCCCCGTGTTCGGCGTTCCCGTGGAAAGCAAGGCCCTGAGCGGAATGGACAGTCTGTTGTCGATCGTGCAGATGCCGGCGGGGATTCCGGTCGGAACCCTGGCCATCGGCAAGGCCGGGGCGGTCAATGCCGCCCTGCTGTCCGCGGCGGTGCTGGCGCTGTCCGATCCCGAGGTGGCGGCGGCCCTGGACGCCTGGCGCGCGAACAACACGGCGGGTGTGGCCGAGTTTCCCGTGGACCCGTCGTGACATGCCCCACGAGGACGCCGTTTTCCCTCCGGGGAGCATCATCGGAATCCTGGGCGGCGGCCAACTCGGCCGGATGACCGCCCTTGCCGCCGCGCGGCTCGGCCTCCGTTGCCATGTGTTCTGCCCCGAGGCCGACAGCCCGGCCGCCCGCGTGACCGACGCCGCCACCGTGGCCGCCTACGACGACGAAAAGGCCCTGCGGGCGTTCGCGGCCCAGGTGGACGTCGTCACCTTCGAGTTCGAGAATATTCCGGCGGATGCCGTTCGCCTGATGGCGGACCTCGTGCCGGTGCGTCCGGGGGCGAGGGCGCTGGAAATCAGCCAGGACCGGCTGCGGGAGAAGGCCTTCTTCAACGGCATCGGGCTGGAAACGGCCCCGTGGCGCGAGGTGGACGGTCCCGAATCCCTGAGCCGGGCCGTGGCGGAAGTCGGCGCTCCGGCCATTCTCAAAACGACCCGGCTCGGGTATGACGGCAAGGGGCAGGTCCGCGTCGATCCGGGAACGGACCTTGCCGGGGCTTGGCGCGGCTTCGGCGCGGACGTCGGCGTCCTGGAGGGATTCGTCGATTTCGAGCGCGAGATTTCGGTGATCGTCGCTCGTGGGATCGACGGCGCCTGGGCGGCTTTCGATCCGGTCGAGAACCGGCACGCGAACCACATTCTCGACACCACCACCGCCCCCGCCGTCCTGGCTCCATCCCTGGCTCTCCAGGCGATCGAGGCCGCCCGCCGGTCGGCCGAGGCGCTCGATCTGGTCGGCCTGCTCGCGGTCGAGATGTTCGTCACCCGTGACCACCGCCTTTTGATCAACGAAATGGCCCCGCGTCCGCACAACTCCGGCCACTGGACCATGGATGCCTGCCTGACCGATCAGTTCGAACAGTTCGTCCGCGCCGTGTGCGGCCTGCCCCTGGGGTCGCCGGAGCGTCATTCGGACGCGGTCATGACGAACCTTATCGGGGACGATTTCAATCTCTGGCCGGAGATTCTGGCCGAACCGGGAGCCCGGCTCCATCTGTACGGGAAGACGGAGGCGCGTCCCGGCCGCAAGATGGGCCACGTCACCCGTCTGAACCGAACAACAACGGCCTGACATCCGGAGTAAGCGCGTCGTGCAGGAATACCTCGATACCTACGGCTATCTGGCAATCCTGGTGCTGACCTTCCTGGAGGGCGAGACGGTCGTCATCCTGGCCGGGATCGCCGCTTATCAGGGATACATGGACATCTATCTGGTGGGCGTGTCCGGATTCGCCGGCAGTTTCCTCGGGGACCAGTTCTATTTCACCATCGGCCGCCGCTACGGCGTCTCCCTCCTCAACCGCTGGCCCCAGATGAGTCAGAAGATCGAGTGGGCGTTCAAGCTGGTCCGCCGCTATGAAACCCTCTACATCCTGTCCTTCCGCTTCGTCTACGGCATCCGCAACATCAGCCCGTTCGTGATCGCCATCAGCGGGGTGTCGCGTCTGAAATTCCTCGTCCTCAACGCCTGCGCCGCCGCTCTGTGGGCGGCCTCGTTTTCCGCTGGGGGCTATTTTTTCGGCCACGCCATGGAGAAATTCCTGGGGGAGCATCAGTCCACGGCGTTGATGGTGTTGGCGGGACTTCTGGCGTTGGTGGGACTGTTCGCGCTGATTCGCGGGCAGATACGCGCCCGCCGGCTGCGCCGGGCCGCCGAGGCGGAGGCCGCCGCCCCTTCCGAATAATCCGGCGGTCATTGACGATGATCGGCGGCGGGTTCCTCGTCGGGCGGGCGCGGCCGGTTCGGCTCGGCCAGGGACAGGAACAGGGCGGCCGCGCGGACGTCGTCGCGCAGGTGGTCCCGCCGCCGTCCGGCCTCCGCATCCTCGCCCCACTGTTCCGCCTGGAAGTGTTCGTCCACATGGGACGCGGCGAAGACCTCCTCGGCGGACAGCCTGCCCTCCCTCAGGGCCAGGGCCAGGGCCAGGGAGCCGCAGACGGTGGCCGCGCTCTGCACCCCCGCCAGGGGAAAGCCGCCGCACGCCTCCAGAACCCTTCGCAGGGCCAGCAGGGAGGGCTCGGGCTGGGAAACGGCCAGGAGTCCCGGCGTCACCGTCAACGGAGCGCCGAAGCGGGCCTCCAGCCAGTCGAGGACCGGCTGCCACGCCGCCGCCTGCCGCTCCGCCAACTCCGGCGGATGATCCGCCCGGTAACAGAGAAGGTCGGCCGAGGCGAACCGCATGATCTCGGAAATCATCGACGCGCGGACCGGTGCGTCCGTCAGGCGGTCGATGGCGGTGTTCGCAAGCTGGGTCAGAGGCATGGACGACGGGCGAACAACCTCCCCCTGGGCGCGCCATTCGGAGGCGACGGCGTCCGCCAGGGAGGCGTTGGGCAGGCACAGAAGCGCGCGCATCGGGGTCCGCACCGGACGCCGGTCGAGGACGACAAGAAACCCGGCGTCAACGACCTCGACCCCGACGTCTCCGTAGAGCCTGCGGGCGTTCCGATCCGGCGTCCCCATGGTGCCCTACCGCCGGCGGGATCCGGTCCGCACAGGCAACGGACTAATGGGACTTGGCCGGAGTCGCCGTTCCCTTGGTTGACGGCGCGGCCGCGATCGTCTTCGGCTTGTCTGCCTTCGGTTTCTTTTTTTCCTTGCTGCTCTTCTGGACGCCTTTGGGCATGACCACCCTCCATGGACTGCGATGCGGGAAGCCCCAGCGTATTAAAAATCCGCCGGTTCGGCAACCGGGAAACCATCTCAGGCGGCCGGCGGCTTGCGGAGTTCGATCACCCAGAAATAACCGAGCGGGTTGCGGGCGTCGCCCTTGGGGTTCATGTAGGGGATGTTGTAGCCCATCGGGTACAGGGCCAGAATGTCGAAGTTCCGGAAGCGTTGGTACATGTCGGCCCTGTCGTACCAGTTCATGTACGGGACGCCGAAGCATTCGAGGAGCATCGTGCCGAAGACGCGCTCCATGTGACGGCCCTGGACCATCCGGTACAGGGTGCGCTCCGTTCCGGTGATCCGGTCCACGAACCGCTGGAGACCGCGGAGCGCCTTCGCGATCGCGACCTTTGCCGACCACTTGCGATAGAGGACGATATAGGCGAACCCGCCGGGGCGCAGGACCCTGCGCACCTCGGCGAAGGCCTTGCGGTCGTCGGCGGTGTGGTGCAGGACCCCTAGGGAATAGACGCATTCGACCGAATTGTCGGGGATATCGAGTTGTTCGGCGTTGCCGACCCGGAACTCGGGCTCGACCGGAAACGCGCCCAGTTCGGCCCTGGCGGCCTTTGCCTGGGCCACGCTGACGTCGGAATAATCCACGCCGACATAGCGTCCCCCCGGCGGAAGATTCTGACACATCAGCAGGCCGTCGGTCCCCTGCCCGCAGCCGACTTCGAGGATATCCGAGTGATAGGCGGCGATCCGCTTGACGAAGGAGGGAATCCAGGGCTCGACCGCGTAACGCTGCCGGTAGCGGGTCGTGAAGCCGCTCTGCCCGCTGCATGGCGAGGCGTTCCAGAACGTCCGGGTTTCGGCCAGGGGGTCCGTTTCAGGCGTCATGGTGGGTCCGATCGGGCTGGGCTGCCGTCTTCTCCGGGGTCCGCGTCACCAGTCCCAGAATCTCGGACATGTTGTTGCGGATATGGTGGTGCAGCGTGAAATCGCAGATGAAACCGCTCAGAAACACCAGCATCCCCATGAGAAGCGTCGTCAGGGACAGGGAAAACAGCGGACGGTTCAAGGGTACGTGCCCCTCTCCCACGTCCAGAACCTGGAGCAGATAATCAAACCCGAGGTATCCCAAAATCAGGACGGAGGGAACGATCATCAACAGCGCCAGAGTGCCGAAGAAGTGCAGCGGATTGAGGCCATAACGATGGATGAACAGCATCGACAGCAGATCGAACAGGCCCTCGTAGCGCATGGCCCGGAACTTGGACGTCCCGAACTTGCGGGCGCTGTTCCTCACCTCGGCCTCGGTCACCTTGAACCCCATCAGGTGGGCCTGTAGGGGGATGTAGCGGTGATACTGGCCGTAAACGCAGAGCATCGAGGCGACCTCTCCCCGCAACGCCTTGAAGCCGCAGTTGAAGTCATGCAGGACGAGACCGGTCGCGCGGGAGACGGCCGCGTTGAACAGGCGCGAGCCGAGGGTGCGGACAATGCCGTCATGGCGGCGCTGGCGGCGGCCGTTGACGAGGTCGAAACCCTGGTCGAGACCGGCGAGCAGGGAGGGGATGTCCTCCGGATTATCCTGGAGATCGGCATCCATGGTTACGACGGCCCGCCCGCCCGCGCGGCTGAATCCGGCCATCAGGGCGATCGATTTGCCGCAGTTGCGGCGCAGGGTGATCGCCCGGACCTCCGGCATGCGCTCCACCAGGCCGCGAAGCACCTCCGGGGTGCGGTCGGTGGAGCCGTCGTCCACGAAAATGACCTCGAACGACCGTCCCTCCAGGACCGCCGCGATGCGTTCCGCCAGTTCCTCAAGGCTTTCAGCCTCGCAGAAGGCCGGGATCACGACCGAGATTTGGGGTTCTGTGTCCATGTCCGCGGCGGCCTCGGATGGTCAATGGCCGGGCGAAGATAGCCCCGTCCCGGCAGGGGGGCAAGACTTAAGGGTCTTCGGGTCTTGCGGCCACGGGGCGGAATTCCCTAGAATGGCGGGCGCTCCCGATTTCAGCCCCCCACCGCGAGGCTCCATCGTGCCGAAGCCGAAGGTTCTTGCCGCGTCGTTCATTCTGCTGATCGCCGTTCTTGCCGGGGGCCTTGCCGGGGCCGCGAGGGCGGGGTCCCTGTCCGAGGACGACCGGAAAGCTTACCGCGCGGCCTTCGCCGCCGCCGACAAGGAAAAATGGGGCGAGGCCCGCGCCTGGGCCCGCAAGGCCCACGACAAGCTTCTGGCCAAGACGCTCCGGTGGATGGAATACGTCAATCCCCGTTCCGATGCGTCGTTCCAGGAAATTTCCGAGTTTGCCCACGACAACCCCGACTGGCCCCAGCCGAACGCCTTGGCGCGGCGGGCCGAGGACGCCCTGGGGCTGACGGAGCCGAACGAGGCGCTTCTCGCCTGGTTTATCGAGCATCCTCCGATCACCCCCAACGGCAAAATGGCCTGGGCGCGCGCCCTGTCCGGCACGGGACGGGAGGATAAGGCGACCGCGGTGATCCGCGACGCCTGGGTCAACGACGTCTTCGGCTCGACCCAAGAGAGCCAGTTTCTGAAACTGCACGGGCACCGCCTGCGCAAGGAAGATCATCTGGCGCGCCTCGACAGGCTGTTGTGGGACCAGCGGTTCGACCATGCGGGCCGGATGCTGTCCAGGGTCGATCCGGGGCACCGGTCGCTGGCCCAGGCCCGGATGCTCCTGGCCGGGCAGAAGGCGGGGGCCGAGGGGGCGGTCGCCAAGGTGCCGGCGGAACTCAGGAACGATCCCGGACTGCGCTTCGAACGGGTACGCTGGCGCCGCAAGAAGGAGCTTTACATCGACGCCGCCGCCCTCCTGCCGGGGAATGGCGGAGACAAGGGAAGTCCCCAGCTCTGGTGGAAGGAACGGTCCGTCCTCGCGCGGGAACTCCTTCGGATGGGGCATGTCTCCCAGGCCTACGACGCCGCCCGGACCCACGGCCCGCTGGAGGGGGCGCAATTGGCCGAGGCCGAGTGGCTCGCGGGATGGATCGCCCTTCGGTCCCTGCGCGAGAAGGGCGCCGCGCTCAAGCATTTCAAGCGCGCCTTCGACGGAGTCGCCTCCCCCATGAGCCGCTCGCGCGGGGCCTACTGGGCCGGACGCGCCAGCGAGGAGATGGGCGACAAGGCCGAGTCCGAAAAATGGTACCGGATCGCGGCGGACCACCTCACGTCCTATTACGGCCAGCTTGCGGCGGAACGTCTCGGCGGCGGACGGCCCTGGTCCCTGCCGGGCGATCCCGTTCCGACGAAGGAAGACCTCGCCGACTTCGGCCGGGGCGAACTGGTCAGGGTGGTGGAGATGCTGGCCGAGGTCGGCGCCCGCGACCAGATCCGGCCCTTTGTCCTGCGGCTGGTTGAACTGGCCAGGACTCCCGGCCAGCATGTTCTTGCCGTCAAGCTCGCGGCCCGCGACGGCCGTCCCGACACCACCGTCGCGGCGGCGCGGCGGGCGGCCCAGAAGGGCGTGGCCCTGATCGAGGCCGGCTTTCCCGTGATCGACGAGGCTTCCGGGGAACTCCCCGAGAAAGCCCTGGTCCTGTCCGTGATCCGTCAGGAAAGCAACTTCCTTCCCGCCGCCGTCAGCAGCGCCGGGGCCCTGGGGTTGATGCAGCTTCTGCCCGGCACCGCCCAGCAGATGGCCAAGAGCCTCGATCTTCCCTTCGCCAAGCAGCGTCTGACGCAGGACCCGAAATACAACGTGAGGCTGGGGACGGCGTTCCTGGGTCATCTCATCGGCTCGTTCGAGGGGTCCTACGTTCTGGCGATCGCCGCCTATAACGCCGGTCCCGCGCGGGCGCGCCAGTGGGTCCGGGAGTTCGGCGACCCGAGACAACCCGATATCGACGCGATCGACTGGGTCGAGACGATCCCCTACAGCGAGACGCGCAACTACGTCCAGCGGGTGCTCGAATGCCTCCAGGTCTACCGGAGAAGGCTCGACGCGGCCCAGGTCGGCCAATCGCTGGAAAACGACATCAAGCGCCGGAGCGATCTGTCATTCCGGGAGGCGGGGGAAGGTTGAGCGTCGAACAGGCGTTGGCCGCGATTCGGCAACGGTTGTCGTCCGGCGACACGGAGTCCGTCGCCCCCGTCGCGGCGGAGCTTGTCCGCTTTGCGGTGTCGTGTCTTGCCGGTGGAAGGCCGGCGGAAGCCGGGGATATCCTGGAGAGGCTTTCCGCCCTGCTGCCGACCCATGCCGCCGCCCTGCACTACCGGGGGGTCTGCCGCCAGTTGGGAGGCGATCTCGACGGGGCGGAGGCCTTGATCCGGCGCGCCCTGGCCCTCGATCCCGATCGGGCCGACGCCTGGTGCAATCTCGGGGCGACGCTGATCGCCAGGGGGGACCCGGATCAGGCGGCCGACTGCTTCCGCCGCGCGCTGCGCCGGGACCCCGGCAATCTCAACGCCCGCAACAATCTCGGCGCGATCCATCTCCATCGCCGGGAGTGGCGCGAGGCCGGGGAGATGTTCAAGGCCGTAGTGCTCAAGGCTCCCGACATGCGGGGCGCGTCGGTCAATCTCGCCATGGCGCTGACGGGCGACGGGCAGTTCGAGCGGGCAATCGCGATCTGCACCGACGTGCTGGCCCGCCATGGGGACGACCTTGACGCCTGCCTCTGTCTGGCCGACGCCCTGGCGAAATCCGGGAAGGTGAAACCGGCCATCGATATTCTGCGCCGGGCGGTCGCCTTCAGCGGGGAGACGAGCGCCGTCAACAATCTCGCGAATCTGCTGTCGGCGGAGGGCGCCAACGTCGAAGCCGCCGGACTCTACCGCTCCATCCTCGACAGGGAGCCCGCTCAGGCGACGGTTCTGTCCAATCTGGCCGGTTCCCTCGCGGCGTTGGGCCGGGCCGGGGAGGCGGTGGAGACCTACCGGGCCGCGCTCCGCCTCGCGCCCGATCCGGCGGTCCATAGCAATCTCCTGCTCGCGCTTCAGGGCGAGCCCCACGCCACGGCGGCCTCGCTGCTTGAGGAGGCCCGGTCCTGGGATGGGGCGCACGGGCGGGCGGCCCGCTGCATGTGCCTGAACACCCCCGATCCCCTCCGCCGCCTCAGGGTGGGATACCTCTCCCCCGATTTCAGGCGTCACCCGGTCGGCTTCTTCCTTCCCGGAGTGGTCGCGGCCCACGATCGGGATCGGGTGGAGGTCTGCTGCTATCACGATCATCCCCAAAGCGACGAGGTCACGGACTCCGTCCGCGCGGGCGCGGATCGATGGCGGGAGGTCCAAGGCCTGCGGGACGAGGCCCTGATCGAACAGATTCAGGCCGACGGGATCGATATCCTGGTGGAATGCGCCGGACATTCCGGCCGCAACCGCCTCGCGGCCCTCGCCCGAGCCCCCGCGCCGGTCCAGGTGACCTGGCTTCTGGGTCATGGGGGGACGACGGGTTTGGCGGCCATGGATTACGTCCTCGCCGATTCCGCGCTGGCCCCGGAAGGCCACGACGGGGAGTTCTCCGAGACGGTCATCCGTCTGCCCATTTTCGCCCCGTTCCGCCCGGACCCCTCGTGGCCCGAGGTTTCCCCGCCGCCGGGAGGAGCGCCGCTGCTGGCGTGCATGGCCAATCCCGCCCGGATCGGCGACGGGGTGGTCGCCGTCTGGTCCCGGCTTCTGGAACGGTTGCCGGGGGCGCGGATCGTGCTCAAGCACGGCGCGTTCGGCGAGGCCGGGCAGGAGGCGTACTGGCGCCGCCGCTTCGCCGCCCTGGGCGACGGCCTGATCCTGGAAGGCGTGCCCGGCGGGTGGCCGCGCCACATGGATTTCTATGGACAGGTCTCGCTGGTCCTTGATACCTTTCCGATCACCGGCGCGACGTCGACACTCATTCCCTTGTGGATGGGCGTCCCGGTGGTGTCGCTGGCGGGGGCGCATTCCGCAGGCCGCTTCGGCCGTTCGATTCTGCGCGCGGTCGGTCTCGACGATCTGATCGCCCATTCGTTCGATGGGTACGTGGACAAGGCGGCGGGCTTGGCTGGCGATGGGGGGCGGTTGGCCGCGCTTCGCGGGAGCCTTCGGGGAAGGATGGCTTCCGGCGCGGTCTGCGACGTGGCGGGCTTCGCCCGCTCCGCCGAAGGCGCCTATCGCTCCATGTGGCGCGAATGGTGCGCCCGGCAGGGGGGGACGGCGACATGAAGGGCATCATTCTGGCCGGAGGCATGGGGACGCGGCTCTGGCCCGTGACCCTGGGGGTCAGCAAGCAGTTGCTGCCCGTCTACAACAAGCCGATGGTCTATTACCCGCTGTCCGTCCTGATGCTGGCGGGTATCCGCGAGATTTTGGTGATCACCCGGCCCGAGGATCAAGGGAACTTCAAGGCCCTGCTGGGGGACGGCTCGCCGTGGGGGCTGTCCATCGAATACGCGGTTCAGGCCAAGCCTGAGGGGTTGCCCCAGGCTTTCGTCCTGGCGCGGGACTTCATCGGCCGGGACCGGTGCTCCCTGGTGCTGGGCGACAATATCTTCTTCGGCCACGGACTGCCGGAACTGCTGAAGGCCGCCCGCTCGCAGGAGGCCGGAGCCACCATCTTCACCTATCTGACCCGGACCCCGGAGGCCTATGGCGTTTTGATCCGCGACGCCGACGGACGGCCGGCCGACGTGGTGGAAAAGCCCCGGACGCCGATTTCCAACGAGGCCGTGACCGGGCTTTACTTCTTCGGTCCCGAGGTGGTGGAGGCCGCCGCCGGACTCGTCCCGTCCGCCCGGGGCGAAACCGAAATCACCGACCTCATCCGGGCCTATATCAAGCAGGATCGGCTCCAGGTGCAGGAAATGGGACGCGGGTACGCTTGGTTTGATTCCGGCACCCATGAGTCCCTGTTGCAGGCGGCCATCTTCGTGCAGGCCATCGAGGACCGCCAGGGGCTGACCGTGGCCTGTCTGGAGGAAATCGCCTACAGGATGGGATTCATCGACGACGAGGGCCTGCACCGGTGCGTGGCCGGAATCGGCAACAGCAGCTACGGGGCCTACGTCCGCCACCTGAGCCAAGCGGTGCGGAAAGGAACGTGGGTCAAATGACGCGGGCCGGGCCGTGCAGCCGATGAACCAGCCCGCTCCGCCGGAGTCCCCCCCCGACGGCGAGGAGCCGATCGCGGACACGATCCGCCGGGGGCTTCTGCTTCACGCCGAGGGCGATCTGGCCCAGGCGGAGCATGTCTATCGCACCGTCCTGGACCGCGATCCCGACTGTCCCGACGCCCTGCACCTTCTGGGGCTGGTGGCCCACGCCACCGGGCATCTGGAGCAGGCGGAGAGTCTGATCGGCCGGGCCGTCGAACTGCTGCCTTCCAAAGCCGTGTTCCTCAGCAATCTCGGCAACGTCTATCTCAGCATGAAACAGCCGGCCCGGGCGGAGCAGGCCTTTCTGCGGACCATGGAGATCGATCCCGATCTGGCCGCCGCCAGCCACGACAACATCGGGCTGGTCATGTCGGCCCAGGGACGCTTCGCCGAGGCCGCCCTTTCCTTCCGGCGCGCGATCGACATCGATCCCGGGATGGCCGGGGCGCGGGTCCATCTCTGCGACGCGCTCCTGGATCAGGGTCTGCTGGGAGAGGCGGAGGCGGAGGCGCGGCGGGCGGCCGCCCTGACCCCGGACGATCCGGCGGTCGTGGCGCGGCTCGCCCGGATCATCCATCGCCAGGGCCGGTTCGCCGAGGCGGCGGCCGAGGCCGAGGCCCTTCTGGACCGGTTTCCCGAGTCCGCGCCCCTTCTCAACGCCTCCGGTCTCGCGCGGCTCGACCTCGGACAGCCGGTTCTGGCGCTGGAGCGTTTCGAGCGGGCGGAGGAGGGGACGCCGAGGGTTCCCGAGACCTATGAGTTGCGGAAGAGGGCGGAGGCCCTCCAGCCCGGCGATCCCGAACTGCTGGCCCTCCTCATGGCCGCCCGCGAGCGGGGACGGATCACGGTGGAGGTCAAGGAATCGTCCCTGCGGGTGGTTCACACGCCCTTGAACGTGGAATTCTACGCGACCCGGGCCTTTATCCTGGTCGTGGTGGCGTGGGGTGCGGCGTTCTGGCTGCTGCCCACGGCCACCGCCGCGGGGTTGGCGGGGGGGGTGGGCCTGCTCTACGCCCTGGTCGGACGCAGGCTGGTGGCGGGGCGGATGCGCCGGTACGCCCTGACCAGGATGGCCGCCGATCCCGCCCTGTGGCAACGGGTCTGGCGTTTTGGCGCGCTGTCCGTCCGCGATCCGCAGACCGGCGAGGCGGTGGTCTCACCGGACGGGAATTGGCGTCTTCTCGCGGAGAAGTGCCGCGTTTCCCTCTCACAGGACCAGGATGCTCCCTGACGATGCCCACGATTCCCGAAGCCCTCGCGCTTGCCGTCCATCATCACAACAACGGCCGGTTCGGCGATGCCGAAATCCTGTACCGGAAGATTCTGGAGGTTGAGCCGAGGCATGCCGACGCCATCCATTTGCTGGGTCTCCTCGCCTATCAGACCGGGAATCATTCCGCCGCCGTATCCCTGATCACGGAGGCGATCGGGATCAGCGGGCAATGGCCCGTCTACCACCAGCACCTCGCCTTGGCCCTTCAGGCCCTGGGGCGGCGCGACGAGGCCCTGTCCTCGGCGCGGACGGCCCTGTCCCTGGCTCCGGCCGACGGCGAGGTTTTCAACAATCTGGGCAACCTGTTCCAGGACCTGGGCCACATGGACGAGGCCATGGCATGCCGGGAGCGGGCCCTGTCCGTGGCTCCCGGGAATCACCTGTACCGCTTCAACCTCGGACTGACCCTGGAGAAATTCGGCCGCGTGGAAGAGGCGGTCGTGATGTACGAGGAGGCGTTGCGGATCCATCCCGACTTCCCCGAGGGTCTGAACGGCCTCGGGGAACTGCACCGCAAGGCCGGGCGGCTCGACGAGGCGGCCGCGTGTTACCAGAAGGCGCTGGCGCTGCGGGCGGACTTCCCCGACGCCCTCAACAATCTGGGGCTGGTCTACAGCTCGCGGGGGATGCTGCACGAGGCGACGGCGGTCTTCCGGCGCTGTCTGGCCCTGATCCCGAGGCACGACGCCGCCCTCAGCAATCTGGGCAACGTCTATCAGTTGCAGGGCGATATCGAGGGCGCCGTTGATCTTTTCCGCCGCGCCGCGGAGGTGAACCCCGATCTGGCCGTTCCCCGGAGCAATCTGATTTTCGCCCTGACCCATGTGCATGACGTCACCGGAGCCACGTTGCTCCACGAGGCCCTGGCCTGGGACCGGGCGCAGTCGAGGACGGTTCCGGCCCACTTCCCCTCCCTGACCAATACCCGCGACCCGGAACGGCGGTTGCGGATCGGGTTCGTGTCCGCCGACTTCAAGGACCATGCGGTCAGTTACTTCCTGCTGCCGCTGTTCCGTCATTTCGACCGCTCCTCGTTCGAACTGGTCTGCTACAACGAGGTCCTGAGCGAGGACGTGGTGACCGGATGGTTCCGTGAAAGCGTCGATTGCTGGCGCGACAGCCGGGGCATCCATGACGGAGGACTGGCGGACATGTGCCGGGCCGACGGAATCGACATCCTGGTGGATTGCAGCGGTCACAGCGGCGGAAATCGCTTGGCCGCCTTCAAGCGGCGGCTCGCGCCGGTTCAGGTGACGACCCCGTTGGGACACGGCGGGACGACCGGGGTCGCCGAGATCGACTATTTCCTGAGCGATGCCTATCTGACGCCCGAGGGGTTCGACAGCCAGTTCAGCGAGAAGCTGATCCGCCTGGACAGAGTGTTCGCGCCCTTCGAGCCCAAGGAGTTCTGGCCCGATCCCGCGCCCGACGTGCCCGACGAGCTTTTGTTCGGCTGCTTCGGCGATCCGGTCCGGATCAGCCTCAAGACCATCGATCTGTGGAAGCGTCTCCTCGACGCGGCGCCCGGCGCCCGCATCCTGTTCAAGAACAAGGCCTATGGCCATCCCGCCATGGAACAGCACTGGCGCGCCCGCTTCGCCCCGCTCGCCGACCGGGCCCTGTTCGAGGGACTGCCGGGCGGATGGTTCAAGAACATGGACGTTTATCGGAGGGTGCGGGTGATGCTCGACACGTTCCCCTCGTCCGGAGCCACCTCCAGCCTGATTCCCCTGTGGATGGGAGTCCCGGTTCTCACCCGCGCGGGGGGGCATACGTTGCAGCGGTTCGGGGCCTCGATCCTGAACAACGCTGGTCTTGGCGATCTGGTGGCCGAGACCGACGAGGTGTTCCTGGAGACGGGATGCGCCCTTCTGGCGGACGCTCCGCGCCTGGAGCGGCTGCGGCGGAGCCTGCGTCCGGCCATGCGGGCCTCGGCCCTGTGCGACGCCGCGGGCGTCACCCGCGAGTGGGAGGCCGCGTTCCGGCGGATTTGGAGACACTGGTGCGAGGAGGGACGGTCTTGACCGGGTCTTCCCCTGGGGCGTCCCCCGACGATCTGTTCGCGGCGGCGATCGGCCATCGGAACGCGGGCCGGACCCAGGACGCCGTTGCCGCGCTCGGCATGCTGCTGGCGCGGGTTCCCGGGCATGCCGACGCCATGCACATGCTGGGCCTGATGCGGCACATCGAAGGCGACCTGGACACGGCCCAACGTCTGGTCCTCCGCTCCATCGAGATGTGCGAGACGCCTCCGCCCCGCTTCCTGTCCAATTATGCCGAGGTCTGCCGCAGGATGGGCCGCCATCGGGAGGGCATCGAGGCGTGCCGCAAGGCCATCGCCCTGGAGCCCGGCGAATGCGGGTATCATCTGAACCTCGGTCTGCTCCTCCGGGAAACGGGCGAGCTTGAAAACGCCGCCGCCAGCCTCGCCGAGGCTGTCCGGCTGTCCGGGGACAACTGGTCGGCGCGGAACGCGCTGGCCGGGACGCTGGCCGCGCTCGGACGCTTCGACGAGGCCGTCGCCCACCTGACCCACTCCACCCGCCTCGCGGCTTCCGATCCGGCCCGCCTGCATGAACTGGGAGGGGTCTGGCTGGAGGCGAACCGTCCGGTGGACGCGATCGAATCCTATCAGGCCTCGCTGCGCCTCCGCCCCGGACATTTCGACGTTCTCAACAGCCTCGCGATCGTTCTGGACCGGACCGGGCGGAAGCTGGAGGCCGCCGAGGTCTACCGCGCCGCCATCGCGGCGTCCCCCGCGACGGCCTATCTTCACAACAACCTGGGGAACGTTCTCCGGGACCTTGGGGACTGGCCGGAGGCGTTGTCCCATTATCGGCGGGCGCTGGAGCTGGACGGGAGCCTTTTCGTCGCCCACAGCAACGTGATGTTCACCCGCCTGTTCGATCCGGGGGCGACGGGGGCGGAGCTTGCCGGGGAGGGGCGGGGCTGGGAGGCCCGGCGGGGTTGCCCGTCCCCGTCCCCGTCCCTGCCTCCCCCGGTGGCGCGGGACCCGGAGAAGCGGTTGCGGATCGGCTATGTGTCCCCGGACTTCAAGGAGCACGCGGTGGCGTTCTTCACCGAGCCCCTGCTGCGGGCGCACGACCGCTCAGTGGTGGAGGTGGTGTGCTACTCGGGGACGCCGCGCCCGGATCGGACGACGGAGCGTCTGCGGTCCCTGGCGGACGGGTGGGTGGAGACGCTGAAGATGGGGGACGGGGTCCTGGCGGAGCGGATTCGCTCGGACGGGATCGACATCCTGGTGGACCTCGCCGGGCACACCCACGGGAACCGGCTTCTGGCGCTGGCGGCGCGGCCGGCTCCGGTGCAGGTCACGGCGGTTCTGGGGTACGGGGGAACGACCGGTCTGTCGTGGATCGGCCATGTGCTGACCGACGGGGTTTTGACGCCGGAGGGGGCGGAGGGGCAGTTCACGGAGCGGGTGGTGCGTATTCCCGGCGCGTTCGCGGCGTTCCAGCCTCGGGAGGAGTGGGCGGAGGCGGCTCCCGTTCCGCCGGGTCCGCCGGTGTTCGGGTGCCTGTCCGATCCGTCGCGGATCGACGGGGAGCAGCTTCTATGGTGGCGTCGGCTTCTGGAGGAGGTTCCGGGGTCGCGTCTTCTGTTCAAGCACGGAGCCTACGACTCGCCGCGCCTGGAGTCGTACTGGCGGTCTCTGTTCGCGGCAGTGGCGGAGCGGTCCTCGTTCGAGGGGCTCGCCGGAGGCTGGGGCGCGCACATGGGGGTCTACGGCCGGGTGAGCGTGGTTCTGGACACCTGGCCGGTGAGCGGGGCGACGTCGGCGCTGATTCCTCTGTGGATGGGGGTTCCGGTGGTGGCGGTGGCGGGGGGCCACGCGGGGCAGCGGTTCGGGGCTGCGGTGCTCACGGCGGCGGGCCTTCCGGAGCTGGTGGCGGCGGACGGCCCCGGCTCGGTGGCGATCGCGGCGGGTCTGGTCCGGGACGGGGACCGGCTGCGGGAGCTGCGGGAGACGCTGCGCGGACGGCTGCGGGCCTCTCCGCTGCTGGACGCCGGGGGACATGCCCGCGCCATGGAGGCCGCCTTCCGCGGCCTGTGGCGGGAGGCCTGCGCCAGGGAGGGGAACTGATGGCCGGAGAGCCGGAAAGCCTGTCGCTGGAGGAAGCCTACGCCCGCGCCGTCGCCTATCACGCGGAGAGCCGGTTCGCCGAGGCGGAAACCCTCTACCGCCGGATTCTCAAGGTCTCCCCCGACGAGCCCGATGTCCTGCACATGCTGGGATTGCTGGGGCACCAGTGCGGCCACGGGGAACAGGCGGTCGAGTTGATCGGCAAGGCCCTGTCCCTGCGTCAGACGAGTCAGTTCTGGTCTAACCTCGCGGTCGCCCTTTTGGGGCTGAACCGCCTGGAGGAGGCGCGCCGGGCCTGCGGGCGGGCCCTGGAACTCGATCCGGGCATGATCGAGGCCCATCTGAACCTGGCCCAGGTTCTCGATCGGGAACAGAAGCCGGCCGAATCCGCCGAGTACTACCGGAAGGCCATCGCCCTTGGCGCGTCGTCCGCCGACGTCCGTTTCCGGCTGGGGTCGGTCCTGTTCCGCGCCAACTGTCTCCCCGAGGCCCTGGCCGTCGTGGACGAGGCCATCGCAATGGGGAAATCCGACGCCCCGGCGCATTTCGTCCGGGGCCGCATCCTGCACGAACTCCAACGCAGCCAGGAGGCCGTCGCCGCTTACCGCGCCGCCCTCGACATCGAGCCCCGCCATGCCGACGCCGCTTTCAACCTCGGGCTGGTCTATCAGGACCTGAGGCTTACGGGGCAGGCGGAGACGATGTTGAAGTGGGCGCTGGACCTGTCCCCGGATAATCCCATCATTCTTTATAATCTGAGCCGTCTCCTCCGGCTCGTGGGACGGATCTCCGGCGCGATCAAGGCGGCGGCGCGCGCGGTCGAACTCAAGCCCGACTTCGCCCTTGCCCATCAGGCCCTGGGCAACGCCTATCACGCCGGCGGACAGATCGAGTTGGCCCAGGAGTCCTTCCGCAAGGGGGCGGCCCTGGCTCCCGACGACTTCGGCATTCACCATAACGTCATCGCCTGCCTGCGCCTGGACTGGCGGGTGGAGGGAGAGGTGTTCCGCGACGCCTACCGCGAGTGGAACGCCCGCCACCTCGGCTCCATTCCCCGCCTGTCCCACGCCAACGCGCCGGACCCCGAGCGCCGTCTGCGCATCGGGTATGTGTCGCCCGATTACCGCAACCATGCCGTGGCCTATTTCCTGGAGCCCCTGATCCGGGCCCACGACCGCGAACGGTTCGAGATCACCTGCTATTCCCAGGTGGACGAGGAGGACGCGGTCACCCGCCGCTTTCAGGACCTCGCCGACCGCTGGCGCGTGATCCTGCCGAAAAGCGACGACGAGGCCGCCGCCATGATCCAGGCCGACGGCATCGACATCCTGGTGGACTGCGCCGGTCACACCGTGGGGATGCGCATGCACGTCTTCGCCCGCAAGCCGGCCCCGGTCCAGGTCACCACCCTGGTGGGCCACGACACCACGACCGGGGTGGCCGCCATCGACTATATCCTGAGCGATCCCTATCTGACTCCGCCGGGGTACGAGGATCACTTCACCGAAACGCTGGTCCGCATGCCCCACGTCGTCGCCCCCTTCCTCCCGCGCGACGACTGGCCGGAGGTTCCGCCGCTGCCCGAGGAGGAAGGCGTCCTGTTCGGCTGTTTCGCCGAGCCGAGCCGGATCGGCGACGTGAGCCTCGGCCTGTGGACGCGCATCCTCGACCGGGTTCCGGGGTCGCGGCTGCTGCTGAAGCACAAAACCTTTGAATTTCCCGATCAGGCCAAGTACTGGCGGTCGCGGTTCGCCCGTCTGGGGGATGGACGGTTCGACCTGGAAGGCGTTCCCGGCGGCTGGCTCAAGGAGATGACCGTCTACGGGCGCGTCGGCGTCATCCTCGACAGCTTCCCCCTGACCGGCGCGACGTCCAGCCTCATCCCCCTGTGGATGGGGGTTCCCGTCGTCACCCTCGCCGGACACCTCGCCGGTCAACGCTATGGGGTGACCATGCTGAGCAACGCGGGGGTTCCGGAACTGGTGGCTTCCGATCAGGACGGTTATGTGGAACTGGCCGTCGCGCTGGCGACGGACCGTCCCCGGCTGGCCCGCTATCGCGCCGGCCTGCGCGGGATTGTCCGCGACAGCCCGATTCTCGACGCCGCCGCCGTCACCGCCGCCGTCGAGGAGAGCTATCGCCGGATGTGGCGGCAATGGTGCGAGGGACGGAGCGGAAAGGACGGGGACCATGGTCGGAAGAACGAAAGGTAACTCCATGTCCGTCAAACCGGAGACCGTCGTGGTCGAGGCCGCCGGGTTGGCGCGGCAGGGACGCGGCGACGACGCGGAGGCCGTGTTGCGCCGGGCGGACGAGTCGTGGACCGGGGACGGCAGGATCGCGTTCGAGTTGGCGGCGATGCTCCACGACCGGGGCCGCCACGGGGAGGCGGAGGCGGCCTACCGCCGGGCCCTCGACCTCGAACCCGCCCATGCGGGAGCGATCACCAACCTGGGGTGCCTTCTGGCGGAGAAGGGCAGGGCGGAGGAGGCCGAGCAGGTTTTCGAAAAAGCCCTCGCTCTCCCTACCGGGGCGCTCGGCACCCTCCCCGCCGGGGCGCTCGGCGCCCTGGAGATGCTGGCCACGCTCCGCGATTCCAGGGGAGGCGATGCCCGCGAGGTCTGGGCCGCCATCGCCGCCGCCGATCCCCGGAACGTGAACGCCTGGACCCAACTGGGGGTCATCCTGCGCGGAAAGCGGCCCGAGGAGGCCCTTCACTGCTTCGCCAACGCCGTCGCCGCCGATCCTTACAATGCGTCCGTGCACTGCAATCTGGGGGTGGCCTATCTGGACCTGGGGCGGGTAGCGGCGGCGGCCGACGCCTTCCGGAACGCCCTGGCCCTCAAGCCCGACTACTCCGACGCCCTGATGAATCTGGCCATCGCCATCGACTCGGCCAACACCAGCCAGGTGCCGGAGTTGGTCCACGAAAGCATCGCGCTCTATCGGAAGGTGCTGGAAAGAACGCCGGAGTCGTCTCTCGCCCTGTTCAACCTCGCCAGCGCCTACAAGCGGCTCGGCAGGATCGAGGAGGCCCGCGCCTGTTGCCGCCGGGCCGACGAGGGCCGGGAGGCGAGCGGGCTCAGCGTGCGCGAGGCGCTGCTGGCGCACCGGATCTATCCGTCCATGGAAGCCATGCTCGATTATCGCCGCCAATTGGTGGAGACCCTGGACAGGCTGCAAAAGCCGGGGTTCTCCATTCCCGATCCCGCCCGGCAGGTCGGCGAGACCGGCTTCGGCCTCGCCTATCACAATCTGAACGACGTGGAGATTCAGCGCCGCATCGCCGATTTCTATCGCGCCACCGTCCCCGGTCTGGAGTTCGTGGCCCCCCACTGCCTCCCGTCGCCCCAGGGCGGGAGGCGGGGCGAGAGGAAGAGCGGAAAGCTCCGGCTGGGCATCGTCGGCTCCTATCTGCACAACCGGACGCTGGACAATCTGAACGAGGGGCTGATCCGCAACCTGTCCCGCGACCGCCTGGACATCGTGTTCTTCCGGCCGGGAGGCGTCGCCGACGATCAATCCGACGCCCTCGACCGGCTGGTGGACAAGGTCCGCCGTCTCCCCGGCGATCTTTCCGGAGCCCGCGCGGTGGTGGCGGAGGAGGAACTCGACGCGCTGTTCTATTTCGAGATCGGAATGGTCGCCCAGGTCTATTTCCTGGCGTTTTCCCGGCTGGCCCCGGTGCAGTGCGTCACCTGGGGCCATCCCGACACCACCGGCATTCCCGCCATGGACTATTTCCTGTCCTCCCGCCTGCTGGAGCCGGACGACGGCGACAGTCACTACAGCGAAACGCTGATCCGTCTGAAGCATCTGCCGACCTGCTACCCCCGTCCTCCCGTGGACGAGGTTCCCGGCGACCGCGCCCGGCTGGGCCTGCCCCCGTCGGCCCACGTTTATATCTGTCCCCAGAATCTGATGAAGTTCCATCCCGATTTCGACCGGGCGGTGTGCCGGATTCTGACCGAGGACCCGGACGGTCATCTGTTCATCACCACCTCGGCCATGGGGGCCTGGAAACCCGCTCTGCACCAGCGGATGGCCCTGTGCTGTCCCGAGGTCGCCGACCGGATCACCTTCCTGCCCCAGATGCCGCGGCTGGACTTCATGAATCTGCTGAAGGTCGCCGACGTCAACCTTGATCCCTTCCATTTCAGCGGCGGCAACTCCACCCACGAGGCGCTGGCCCTGGGCTCGCCGGTGGTGACGCTTCCGGGGGATTTCATGCGCGGGAGGGTGTCGCTCGGGCTGTATCGGCGCATGGGGTACGAGGAACTTGTCTGTGCCGACGTGGACGACTACGTGGCCAAGGCCCTGCGCCTCGCCCGCGACGAGAAATGGCGCGGGCAGGTGCAGGACGCCATCCGCGGGCGTTCGGCGATCCTGTTCGACAACATCGAGATGGTGCGCGAATTCGAGGCCTTCATCGCCGCCGCCGTCGCCGCCGCCGGGCGCGGGGAAAAGCTGACGTCATGGGACTTCCCCTAGGCGCCCTCGACGCCGTTCTGGCCGCCCACCGGGCGGGGCGGCCCGACGAGGCGGAACGGGCGTGCCGGGTCCTGCTGCACGACCATCCCGGAGACGCCGACCTTCTTCATCTGCTGGGGGTCGCCCTCCACCGGCAGGGCCGCCACCGGGAGGCCGTGGACTGGATCGGCCGGGCGGTGTCCCGGCTGCCGTCCTTTCCCGCCTTCCGCGTCAACCGGTCCCAGGCGCTGCGGGCGCTCGGGGAGACGGAGGCGGCGGAAGAGGACCTCCGCCGCGTCCTGGCGACGGCCCCGGATCACGTCGTGGCCCTCGCCAACCTCGGCGACCTGCTGGCCGGAGCGGGAGACCCCGTCCGGGCCCTGCCCCCGCTGCGGCGTGCGTTGGAACTCGATCCGGGGTTCCATCCGGCGCGGACCTCCCTGGTCAAGGCGCTGGTGGACCTGGACGCCTGGGAGGAGGCCCTGGACGCCGGCGCGGGAGCCCCGGACTCCCCGGCCCTGCTGGTCAATCTGGCGGTGGCGCAGACCCGGCTGGGCCGGAAGCTGGAGGCGCGGGAGACCCTGGAGCGCGCCCTGGCCCTTTTTCCCGCGACGGCCTATCTTCACAACAACCTGGGGAACGTTCTCCGGGACCTTGGGGACTGGCCGGAGGCGTTGTCCCATTACCGGCGGGCGCTGGAGCTGGACGGGAGCCTTTTCGTCGCCCACAGCAACGTGATGTTCACCCGCCTGTTCGATCCGGGGGCGACGGGGGCGGAGCTTGCCGGGGAGGGGCTGGGCTGGGAGGCCCGGCGGGGTTGCCCGTCCCCGTCCCCGTCNCTGCCTCCCCCGGTGGCGCGGGACCCGGAGAAGCGGTTGCGGATCGGCTATGTGTCCCCGGACTTCAAGGAGCACGCGGTGGCGTTCTTCACCGAGCCCCTGCTGCGGGCGCACGACCGCTCAGTGGTGGAGGTGGTGTGCTACTCGGGGACGCCGCGCCCGGATCGGACGACGGAGCGTCTGCGGTCCCTGGCGGACGGGTGGGTGGAGACGCTGAAGATGGGGGACGGGGTCCTGGCGGAGCGGATTCGCTCGGACGGGATCGACATCCTGGTGGACCTCGCCGGGCACACCCACGGGAACCGGCTTCTGGCGCTGGCGGCGCGGCCGGCTCCGGTGCAGGTCACGGCGGTTCTGGGGTACGGGGGAACGACCGGTCTGTCGTGGATCGGCCATGTGCTGACCGACGGGGTTTTGACGCCGGAGGGGGCGGAGGGGCAGTTCACGGAGCGGGTGGTGCGTATTCCCGGCGCGTTCGCGGCGTTCCAGCCTCGGGAGGAGTGGGCGGAGGCGGCTCCCGTTCCGCCGGGTCCGCCGGTGTTCGGGTGCCTGTCCGATCCGTCGCGGATCGACGGGGAGCAGCTTCTATGGTGGCGTCGGCTTCTGGAGGAGGTTCCGGGGTCGCGTCTTCTGTTCAAGCACGGAGCCTACGACTCGCCGCGCCTGGAGTCGTACTGGCGGTCTCTGTTCGCGGCAGTGGCGGAGCGGTCCTCGTTCGAGGGGCTCGCCGGAGGCTGGGGCGCGCACATGGGGGTCTACGGCCGGGTGAGCGTGGTTCTGGACACCTGGCCGGTGAGCGGGGCGACGTCGGCGCTGATTCCTCTGTGGATGGGGGTTCCGGTGGTGGCGGTGGCGGGGGGCCACGCGGGGCAGCGGTTCGGGGCGGCGGTGCTCGCGGCGGCGGGCCTTCCGGAGCTGGTGGCGGCGGACGGCCCCGGCTCGGTGGCGATCGCGGCGGGTCTGGTCCGGGACGGGGACCGGCTGCGGGAGCTGCGGGAGACGCTGCGCGGACGGCTGCGGGCCTCTCCGCTGCTGGACGCCGGGGGACATGCCCGCGCCATGGAGGCCGCCTTCCGCGGCCTGTGGCGGGAGGCCTGCGCCAGGGAGAATGGTGAAGAAAGCGGAGGGAAACCAGGGTGAGCAAGATCGACCAGTGGCTGAACGAGGCGTCAGCGGCCCTGGGAACGGAGCCGCCCGACGTTTTGGTCCGGCGCTACGAATCGGCCCTGCGCGGGCAACCGGGATCGGTCCCCCTGCGACTCCATCTGGGCATCGCCCGTCTGGCCGCCGGGCGGGTCGGGGAGGCGCTGGAGGTGCTGGAGCGGACCCTGGCCGGGGACGACTCCGAGCCGGTGGGATGGATCGCCCTTGGTGCCGCCCGCCGCCGGTCGGGCGATTCGCGCGGGTCGGCGACCGCCCTGTGGAACGCCCTCCGCCTGCTGCCCGACGATCCGGGGGTGCGGGAGGTGGTGGACGAGGCGTGCGAGTCCCTGCGCTCCCAGGCCCGGGCGTTGGCGCTGGAGGGCCGGTTCGACGAGGCGGAGGACCTGCTGGACCATGCGCTTCTGCTCGACCCGGACGACTGGGGCGCCCTCCACGATCAGGGAGTCGTCGCCCTCCGCCGCAAGGACCCGTTCCGGGCGGAGGAGCTGTTCCGGCGGTCGCTGGCGCGGCGGATCGCGCCGGTCGCCCTGTGCAACCACGGCTCCGCCTTGGCCGACCTCGGCCGCCACGCCGAGGCCCTGGCCCTTTACCGCCGCTGTGTCGAGCTGTTTCCCGACCATGGGCCGGCGTATTACAACACCGCCTGCTCCCTGGGCGAACTGGGGCGCCCGGACGAGGCCCTGGCCATGTACCGCGAGGCGATCCGAAGGAACCCGAACAACGCGGAGGCCTATAACAACCTGGGCAATATCGAGGCCGACCTCGGGCGGACCGCCGACGCCGTGGCGCATTTCCGCCGGGCGGTCGAACTCCGGCCCGATTACGAGCGGGCCAACAGCAATCTGGTCTATAACCTGTACTACCTTTCCGACGTCACCGGAGAGGAGATCGCCCTCGAGTCGCGCCTGTGGGGAGAACGGCACGGCCGCCCGCCCGCCGCCCCGGCGGTTCACCACAATACCCCCGATCCGGAGCGGCGGCTCCGGGTCGGGTATCTGTCGCCGGATTTCCGCGACCACGCGGCGTCCTATTTCATGGAGCCGGTCCTGGCCCACCACGACCGCGACCGGTTCGAGGTCGTCTGCTACGCGGTGGGAAAGCAGCGGGATCACGTCACCGAGCGGATGAAAGGCTACGGCCCGGTCTGGCGCGAGGTGGAGTCCCTGTCCGATCCGGCCCTGGCCGCGCTGATCCGGGACGACGGCATCGACATTCTGGTGGACTGCGCCGGCCATTCCCACGGCAACCGGCTGGGCATGTTTGCGCTGCAACCGGCTCCGATCCAGTGCGGCAACCACCTGGGGGTGCCCGGCACCCTGGGCGTTCCGGCGATTCGCCACTTCCTCACCGACCCGTTCATCGCCCCGGAGGGGACCGACGCCTTTTTCACCGAGCGGGTGATCCGATTGCCCCGCGCCTTCCTGCCGTTCCGGGTCCGCCCGGAATGGCCCGAGGTCCCGCCCCGCCAACCGGGGCCCCCGGTGCTGGCCTGCTTCGCCGAGCCCCTGCGCTTCTCGCCGGTCCTGATCGCGGCATGGCGGAGGATTCTCGACTCCGTTCCCGAGTCGCGCCTGCTGCTCAAACACCCCCGTTACGCGAATCGGCAAGTGACGGCCCATTACCGCCGACTCCTGGCGTCCCTGGGCGACCGGGTCGATTTCGAGGACATCGAGGGGGGGTGGGACCGGCATTGGGGGGTCTATGGCCGGGTGTCGGTCATGCTGGACAGCTTTCCGGTCACCGGAGCCACCTCCACCGTCATCCCCCTGTGGATGGGCGTTCCGGTCATTTCCACGGCCGGAGTCCACCCGGGTCAGCGATTCGGCGTCTCCATGCTGTCCAACGCCGGCGTTCCCGAACTGATCGCCACGGACATGGACGACTACGCCGCCCGCGCCGCCGCCCTGCTCCGGGACCGGGACCGGCTCGACCGTTACCGGGCCCGCCTGCGCGGAACCCTGGCCGCCAGCCCGCTGCTGGACGGCCCCGGCAGGGTCGCGGAACTGGAATCCGCCTACCGCCGCCTGTGGGAGGATCACTGCCGCGCGCCTGCATAGGATCTGTCGTCACCCCCGCGAAAGCGGGGGTCCAGGCCACCTGCACCGATCTTTCCGTGGCCATGGACCCCCGCTTTCGCGGGGGTGACGAGGAGGAAGCGGGGGTGACGACAGGGTCATCGGGTGAAGGACTCCTGTTTCGCGAAACGGCTCGTCATTCCCGCGAAGGCGGGAATCCAGGGCCGCAAAGCACCGGATTCCGTGGCCCTGGACCCCCGCCTTCGCGGGGGTGACGAGCGGTTTTAGGAAAACAAACCCTCACCCGATTCCCCTGATCAAGCCCGGCATCACGATTGACAGAGTTGTCCACAAACGAAAGAATATCGACTTCTGACCACGCGGGGACGTGGAGAAATTGGTAAACTCTGGCGACTTAAAATCGCCCGGCCTCGGCCTTGCGGGTTCGAGTCCCGCCGTCCCCACCAATACACACCGCGTCCGCAATCCGATGATTCGTATTGCGGATCTCCCAAACGTAACTTCTCGACCTCACCTTTATCCGGCCCGAAGTAGAGTGGTGTAAAGGCGGTTCAACATGCGGGTGACTCCGCCGCCAGACCTGAGCCGCTTGTCGTCCGAAGAGAAGGACGACCCGTTTCGTATCCTGTGGGCGCAGGTCGCCGCGGAGCCGAAAAGAAACGGCGGCCGGTCCAGGGACCAGCCGCCGCTCTCCGAGTGCCGTTGGAATTACTTCCAGCTATCGGCGACGATGTTCGCCAGCCAGCTATGGGCGTAACCCACTTCACGCTTCAGCATCTCCGGGCTCGCATCGACCGGAGTGAGGCCGCCCGCGCCCTTGACGCCCGCGATCTCGTTCTTCTCGGCGTCGTAGGTGTAGACCCCCGCGACCGAGAACCCGTAATCCGGGCCTGCGATGCTGTAGCAGGTGTTGACGTACGACGGATCACCGGGCTCCTTTCCGGCGAGGAGATCAATGATCGCCGCCGCGCAGACCTTGGCCTGGGAACTGGCCGAGTAGGCCGACTTCGGCATCGTCGTCGCGTCGCTGGCGTCACCGATGATGTGAACGCCCGGATGCTTCGACGACTCGAAGGTCTTCTTGTTGACCGAGCACCACCCCTTCTCGTTCACCAGATCGGCGACGTGGGCGATATGACCGGCCTTCTGCGGCGGAATGACGTTCAGAACGTCGGCCTTGAAGTCCTCGGTCTGGGCGGAAACGGTCAGGGTCTCCATGTCGATCTTGTCGACCTTTCCACCGTCGGCCCCCGAGACCCACTTGATCATGCTGTCGGGGGTACCATAGCCGTAGAGGCTGGTCCACGCCTTGATGAACAGCCCCTTCTTGGCGAAGTCGTCCTTCGGGTCCAGGATGATGATCTTGGACTTGGGCTTCTTGTGCTTGAAGTACATGGCCACCTGGGCCGCCCGCTCGTAGGGGCCGGGCGGGCAGCGGAAGGGGTTCGGCGGCGCCACGATGACGAACGTGCCCCCGTCCTTCATGTCCTCAAGCTGCTTGCGCAGGAGGAGGGTCTGCGGACCGGCCTTCCACGCATGCGGAGCCTTGTGCGAGGCGGCTTCGCTGTACCCCACCACGGCTTCGTAGTTGAACTCGACGCCCGGCGACACGACGCAACGGTCATAATCGAAGGTCTTGCCGCCGCTGGTGGTGACCTTCTTCGCGGCCGGATCGATGGCCGAGGCCGTGTCCTTGACGACCGTGATCCCGTATTTCTTCAAACCGTCGAAGCCGACGGTGAGCGACTCCAGGGTGCGCTCGCCGCTGAGAACCTCGTTGGAGAGGAAGCAGGCGACGTAGCTGTCGCCGGACTCGATCAGGGTGACGTCGAGCCCCGGATTGCCCATCTTCAGGTACTTGGCGGCGGTGGCGCCACCAGGGCCGCCACCGATGACGACGACCTTCTGGCCGGCGGCGCGGGCGATGTGGGGCATCCCCAGGACGGAGCCGACCACGGCGGCGCCGCCGGTCAGCTTCATGAAATCGCGACGATTGACTTTAAACATTGTGCCCGTCCCCCTTACTTGGCGCTGCCGTAGAAGTTGACCAGAGCTTCGACGCCCGCGTGCTTGTGATCCTGCACGAGTTGATCGACCTGCTTCTGCATCTTCTTCGTCATGGGACGCTTGCCGCTCGTGTAGTCCTCCATGGCGTGCTCCAGATACGGCATCCACTGCCCGGCCAGCACCCCGGCGTCCTCGCCTGCGGAACCGCCCTTCTCATGGCACTTCTCGCAATATTCCTCGTGCAGCTTCGCGCCGGTCTTGGCCTTGGCGGCGTCGTTCTTCTGGGCGGCGCGGACAAACGGCTGCTTAGCGAAGAAATCGCCCATCGCCTTGATCTGCTCGTCGGAATACCCCTTGGCGATCCGGCCCATGATGGTCGACGGCCATTCACCCTTCTTATAGGCGGCCATGGCGGCAACGAAGTACTCGGACGCCATCCCGGAGATGATCGGCGACGTCGGGCCGACGCTGAGACCGTTGGTCCCGTGACAGCCCGCGCAGGCGTTGGCCAGCATGGCGGGAGTGGGCTCCGCCAAGGCGGCCCCCCCGAAAACCATCCCGCCCAACAACGCCATCAGACTCATTTTTATTTTCATGGTTGCTCCCTCTGCCTTCCCGGCGCGACGGCACGATGCCGTTCGAACGCCGGCGGTTCTCGCAACGCACGGCACCACACGGACCCCCGCGCCAGACGCGAAGGTTTGCGAAAAAAATCCGCGCGAAGCCCCCTGCTCCGTCGTCTCCGCAGCCCACCCGGGAACACCCCATAACCATGGAACGATCCGCAAGAAAATGGCGGCGGGACCCGATGCGGACGTCACGGTCACCACAAGACGACCCGACGTCCAACATAAGTAGACTGTATCAACAGTGAGTTGTCAACCAACTCCAGAACAAAAAAAGAAGCGCCTCTATTCCACACAAGACCCAATACCGCAGAAAGCCCCCCAGCTCCCCGCGGGCGGCGACGGATCAATCCGCCGCCGAAGGCCGCTTGTGGGCGATGCCCTTGTGGCAATCGATGCAGGTGCCGTTCTCGGCGCTGGCCTTCTGGTGCTTCTTGGCGGCCCGGTTGTCCTGCAACTCGTAGTCCATGGCCTCGAACTTGTGACAGCTCCGGCACTCGCGGGAATCCGTCGCCTTCATCTTGGCCCAGACGCCTTCGGCCATTTCCAGGCGATGGGCCTCAAACTTCTCGGGCGTGTCGATGGTGCCCAGAATGGTGTGCAGGACGTCGTTCGACGCCTTCAGCTTGGCCACCAGCATCGGGAACCCGCTGTGCGGGACGTGGCAGTCCGGACAGGTCACGCGGACGCCCGTGCGGTTGCTGTAGTGCGGCGTCTTCTGGTATTCCTTGAGGGGCGGGTCCGCCATCTCGTGGCAACCGGTACAGAACTCGGTGGTGTTGGTGTGGGAGATGGCCATGCTGAAGGCAATCACGCCGCCCCCGCCGACCACCACGCCCACGATCAGCAAAAACCCCAAGGCATACCGGGCGCTCGGCTGCCAGAACCATGACCAAAGCTTCTTAATGGACGCACCCACGCCACCCGACATCTTGCCCCCCCGCCGATATTCTTGATGATTTGACCGCAAGATGTGACAGCGCGGCGCCCGCTGTCAACCCTCATTTGCCCACTTTGCGCCGAGGCGCGCCAGATATCGCCCCCCGTTTCGTATTTCGCTTGGCTGACGAAACGTTTCACGGTATATTGCGATATTCTAATTTAGCATCGTTCTATTGAACGTTGGGGACGGGTTTCATTGTCAGAGTCGCGGCTTGCCCTGATTTCCTGAGGGTGGGGCGGCGGGCTGGCGATGGACGGGTGGCCGACAGGGCCTGCACTGCCGTTGGAGATGCGAAGATGGCCGGAAAAACCAAGAGCATGTCGATTATCGTGACCAAGGGGACGCTCGATTGGGGCTACCCCCCGTTCATTCTGGCCACGACCGCGGTCAGCATGGGGCTGGACGTGACCCTTTTCTTCACCTTCTACGGCCTCGCCCTGTGCAAGAAGAAGCTGGACCTGCGGATTTCGACCCTGGGCAACGCCGCCATGGAAATGCCGATGATGGGGATGCACATGTCGATGCCGAACATCCTGGGCGCGCTGCCGGGCGTGGACGGCCTCGCCACGGCCATGATGAAGGACATGATCAAGAAGAAGGGCGTGGCCTCGATCGAGGAACTGCGCGAACTGGCGGTCGAGGCGGAGGTCCGCATGATCGCCTGCCAGATGACCATGGAACTGTTCGAATACAAGCAGTCCGACATGATCGACGGACTCGAGTACGCCGGGGCCGCGACCTACGTCGAGACCGCCTCCGCGTCGGACATCAACCTGTTCATCTGACCGCCCGCCCGGGGAACCCGGGACGCGCGGGAGGGGGCGGCGCCCGGCCGCCCGTCCGGCTTGGCCGGTCGAGTCCCTTCCGCCCGCCCCGTGGCGTTCCCGGCCTGCTTGCGGGGAGGGGGCCTAACCCGCTTGCAGGAAGCGAGGATGCACGTCATAACCTTGCGCGGACGACCTTCGGCCAAACATAAAAGATCACATTTCGGGGAGAGATACCGATGAGCGACACCACTCTGCTTGACGTCAAGGGCCTCAACTGCCCCCTGCCGATCCTGCGCGCCAAGAAAGCGATCAAGGACCTGGCCGCGGGAAGCGTCCTTGAGGTTCATGCCACCGACCCCGGCTCGGTGAAGGATTTCGAGGCGTTCTGCCGTCAGACCGGCAACGAGCTGGTCAGCAGCGTCGAGGAAGCGGGCGTTTTCAAGTTCAAGATCAAGGCCGCCTGAGACGGCCTCGGGCGAGGGAATACGGGTCCGGTGGCGTGACCCGAGCGGGAGAGGGGGCGCGGTGCGGCTCCTTTCCGTCGTTTTTCACGCCGTCGTCCTCGCCGTCCCGCTCTTCCCCTCCGTCGCCGAGTCGGCGGAGCTGGTCATGTTCGACAACCCCGGTTGCGGTTGGTGCGCCAGGTGGAAACGGGAAGTGGGGGCCGTCTATGGAAAGACGGACGAGGGGAGGATTCTGCCCCTGCGCGCGATCGTTGGGCGCATCCCTCCGCCAGGGGATTTTTCCCTGGAACGTCCCATCGTCGTCACGCCGACGTTCGTCGTCGTCGAGGGGGGGGCGCGAGCGGACGCGGATCGTCGGCTATCCGGGCGAATCCGCTTTCTGGCAGCTTCTCGGGGACGCCATCCGCGAGTTGAGGCCGTGATGGAAAACTCAGGGCGCCGCTCCACGCGGTGGGGAAGCGGCGCGGCGGTGGAGAGGTCGTCATGCTGATCGCCCAGGTTTCCGATTTTCACGTCATCACTCCGGGGGCCGACGGCATCCGCCCCGGCGACACCGATACCTTCGCCGCCCTCGATCGATGCGTCGACGCCCTGGCCGCCCTGACGCCCCGCCCCGATGTGGTGCTGGCCTGCGGCGATCTGGTCCATTGCGGCGGCGCCGACGATTACAGGAAGCTGTCCGCCATTCTGGCCAGACTCGATGTGCCGATCTTCGTGGCTCCGGGCAACAACGATCACCGCGCCAATCTGTGGGCGGTGTTCGGGAAAAGCGCCTGCCCATCCGCTTCCGACGCCTTCCTGCATTACGCGGTCGAGACCTTTCCCGTGCGTCTGATCGCCGTCGACACCCTGGACCCGGGCCGGACCGGGGGGCGGCTGTGCGAAGAACGGCTGTCCTGGCTCGACGCCGTCTTGAACGATCAGCCGAATCGGCCGACCCTGCTGTTCATGCACCATGTGCCGTTCGTCACCGGCATGACGGCCTTCGACTCCGATGCGTTGATCGGGGCCGACGGGCTGGAGCACGTCGTGCGCGCCCATCCCAATGTGGAGCGCATCCTCTGCGGCCACATGCATCGTCCGGCTCATGCGCCCTTCGCCGGCACCACCGTGACCGTCACCCCCAGCGTTTCGTTCGGTCTCGCCCTTGATCTGACGCCCGGATCGACCATCCGCCCGGTGCGTGATCCCGTGGCGTTCCAGCTTCACCAGTGGCGTCCCGGAGCCGGCTGGGTCAGTTATCTCAGCTATATCTGACCGGAGAGAGGCATGGCGCCCGTGAGCGAGGAAAACCACCCATGACCATCGCAACCACCCTGCCCCACGTCAACGCGGCGCTCAATCTCCTGGCGTTCCTTCTCCTGCTGACCGGATTCGCGCTGGTCCGTTCCGGCAGGAAGGGCGCCCACAAGGTCGCCATGGCGTCGGCGGTGGCGGTTTCCGCCGTGTTTCTGGTCAGCTATCTGATCTACCACTTCACCTCCCCCATCGTCATGTTCAAGGGGGGGGGAATCCTGCGGATGGCGTATTACGGCGTGATGGTGTCCCACGTCCTGCTGGCGACCCTGGTGACTCCGATGGTGATCATGACCGCCCTGCGGGCCATCCGGGGGGAAACCGAGCGTCACCGCGCCCTGGCCCGGTGGACGTTGCCCCTGTGGCTCTACGTCTCCTTCACCGGGGTTCTCGTCTATTACATGCTCTACCTCATGTACCCCGGTGCCGGGTGATGCCCGCCCCGGATTCCCCGGTTCTGACGGCCAGTCTGCGCGGGGAGCTGCGCGGCTGGGCCGCCCTGGCGGTCGCGGCGTTGGCGGTCGCGGGCATTTTCGCCTTGCTCCTCGCCTTCGCGCGCACGCCGAAACTCCAGAACCTGCTGCCGTGGCCGTGGGAACAGTTCTTCTTCAAGGCCCTGGTCACCCATGTGGTCTATTCGATGGTCGTCTGGTTCCTGGGAGCCCTGGGGGCGCTCACGGTTCTTTCGACGGCGCGGATATCCGGCGGACACCCGCGCGCGGGGAGTCTCGGACCGGTGGGGATGTGGACGGCGGTGGCGGGGTTCGCGCTGCTGTCGACTCCGGCCCTGCTCAACCAGGGCGAACCCTCGCTCAACAACTACGTTCCGGTCCTTGTCCACCCCCTGTATTATGCGGGGTTGGGCCTGCTGGGGGGGGGGCTGGCGCTGGGCGTGCTGCGGCTGCTGCTCAATCTGCCGGGCGCGGCCCGCATCGAAGCGTCCGATTGGGGAGTGGCCTCGGCGGGAACGGTTTTTCTGATGGCCCTCGCCTGCTTCGGATTGGCGTCCGCCCTGATTCCGCCGGATACCGGGGAAGCGGCCTTCAACGAGCGCCTGTTCTGGGGCGGCGGCCACGTTCTCCAATTCGTCAACACCCTTCTGGCGATGGTCGGGTGGCAGGTCCTGTCCGAACGGACCCTGGGCGAACCTCCGGTCGGGCCGCGCCTGTTCGCCGCCTCGGCGGCGGTCCTGGTCCTTGCCGTCCTGCCGGCTCCGCTCTTCTACGCCGCCTTCGACGTCCTGGGACGGGAGCATCGCGACGCCTTCACCCAGCTTCTGTGGTACGGATTATCCTTGCCGCCGGCCGTCGTCCTGCTGGGAGCGCTTGGCCTGACGGCGCGGCGGAGGAGTTCGCTCCCCTGGCGGTCTCCGGCCTTCGTCGGATTGATCCTGTCCCTGGTGCTGTTCGCCGCGGGCGGGGTCATGGGCTTTTTCCTTGGGGTCGGCGACACCCGGACTCCCTCCCACTACCATGCGTCCCTCGGCGCCGTGAATCTGGCGCTCATGGCCCTTTACTTTTCGTTGCTCCTGCCGCTCCTGGGCCTGCCCGCCCGGCGCGACGGACCGGTCCGGTGGTCGTTCCTTCTGTACGGCGTGGGCCAGATTCTGTTTTCCATCGGCATGTTCGTCGCCGGAGCGGCCGGTGTGCCGCGCAAGACCGCAGGGGTCGAACAACACCTGGATTCGTTCGCCAAGTATGCCTCGATGCTGGTGTACGGCAGTGGAGGCGTGATCGCGGTGGTCGGAGGCATCCTGTTCGTCTGGCTGGCATCGGCCCGCCTGCTCTCAAGGAGGACGCCATGAACGGTCCCGGACACCCGGCTTCGGAAGGGCGCGCCCCGGCCATCCTTCTCGTGGCGGCGGCGGTGGTGCTGCTGGCGTTGATGCCGGCGTGGCGCTGGATGGCGCGTCCCCTGCCCCCTCCCGAGGGATACGCGATCTCCGCCGAGGCGTTCTCGGCCAAGGTCGACGCCATGACCGCCCGCCACGCCACGGGAGAAAAGACGGAGGATGGCGGAACGGTGGTCCGCCCGCCGCCGGGAGACGTCTATCTCCTCGCCAGCCGCTGGCGTTTCGATCCCGCCCTCGAACTGGAAGTTGGCCGGACCTATCGTCTGCACGTGGCAACCGCGGACGTCACCCACGGGTTCAACTTTCCCTTGGGCGGGGCCGACTTTCTGCTGGTCCCCGGCCATGCCTACGTGGTGACGCTCACTCCGGCCCATCCAGGAGACTTCGCCATGCAGTGCAGCGAGTATTGCGGGCAGAGCCACAGCCGGATGAAGAGCCAGGTCCGCATCGTACCGTCTCGATAATGCGTGCCTATTCGTTCGTGTTGGGGTAATACTGGTACCAGAGTCGGGCCGTGGCGGTCCGATGTTGGAGACGGGCCGCAGCGGCCCGGTGCGGCAGCGGGGCGACCGCCCCCGGGGGGGACCGTGTGACGTTCAGATCCTACGTCCAGCTTCTCAAGCTGCGGATCGGGTTCACCATCGCCCTGACGGCGGCCATCGGGTACTTGGCCGTCGCCGAGAATGTCAGCGGCTCCCAGTTGGGCCTGCTGGTGGTGGCGATGCTGCTCGGATCGACCAGTTCCTCGGTCTTCAATCATTTCTACGACCGCGACATCGATTGCATGATGGAACGCACCGCCATGCGTCCCCTGGCATCCGGCCAGATGGAACGGCCCCGCATGGTGCTGTGGCTGGCAGCGGCCCTGCTGGTGGCCGGGGTGTCGATGGCCGCGATCCTTTTCAACTGGGTGGTGGCGGCGCACCTGTTCCTCGGGGCCTTCTTCTACGGGATCGTCTACACCGTATGGTTGAAGCGGCGCACCTGGGTCAACATCATCATCGGGGGAGCGGCGGGGAGTTTCGCGGTTCTGGCGGGGGCGGCCGCGTTCGATCCGGCCATCTGGCTGCTGCCGTGGATGCTGGCCCTGACCCTTTTCCTGTGGACGCCGTCCCATTTCTGGGCTCTGGCCATCCTGCTGAAGGACGATTACGCCCGCGCCAACGTCCCCATGCTGCCCTGCGTGGTCGGCGAGGCGAGGACGGCGCGGTACATTTTCATCAACACCTTGCTTCTGGTCGGCTCGACCCTGTTGCCGGTGGCCTTCGGCCAGCTCGGGTGGGTCTATGGGGCCGGCGCGGCGATGATCGGCGCTTGGTTCCTGTGGCTCAATTGGCGCTTGATCAAGGAGCCGACCCGCGAGGTCGCCCGGATCAACTTTTTTGCGTCGATGCAGTACCTGATGGGTATCTTCATCGCCGTTCTGGTCGATAAGCATCTGATCTGATGCCGGAGCATCGCGTGGGGAGTGCGCCGGCCTTTCCTGTTTCCCATCGTTTCCGTCGGATACGGCGTGCGTCGGCGCCGGAGCCGGCGGGCCATTCGCCAAGAGAGGACGCATGACCGCACAGACCCCTTTGATGGCCGGAAAAAAAGGCCTGATCTTGGGCGTTGCCAACGATCGCTCCATCGCCTGGGGGATTGCCCAGGTGGCGCGCGCCCACGGCGCGGAGTTGGCCATCACCTACCAGGGAGCAGCCCTGGAAAAGCGGGTCAGGCCCCTGGCCGCAAGCATCGGCTGTGATTTCCTCCTCCCCGCCGACGTGACCGACGGCGCCAGCATGGACGCGGTGTTCGCCGCGCTGAAGGAACGCTGGGGACGGCTTGATTTCGCGGTCCACGCCATCGCCTATTCGGACAAGGACGAATTGAAGGGAAAGTACGTCAACACGTCGGCCGACAACTTCACCAAGACCATGGCGATCTCGTGCTTTTCCTTCACCGACCTGTGCCGGCGGGCGATGCCGTTGATGACCGCGGGGGGCAGCCTGGTGACCCTCAGCTATTACGGCGCCGAACGGGTGATGCCGCACTACAACGTCATGGGCGTCGCCAAGGCGGCCTTGGAGGCGAGCGTGCGCTATCTGGCGACCGACCTCGGCGAGATGGGGATCCGGGTCAACGGCATTTCCGCCGGCCCGATCAAGACCCTGGCGGCCTCGGGCATCGGCGATTTCCGCCACATTCTGCGTTGGAATGAACTGAACGCCCCCTTGAAGCGCAACGTGACCATCGAAGAGGTCGGCGGATCGGCCCTTTATCTGCTGTCGGACCTCAGCGCCGGGGTGACGGGGGAAATCCACCACGTGGACAACGGCTATCACACCGTGGGCATGGTGTCGGTCGACGCCGCATCGGAAGTGGCGGAGCTGTTGCAGACGTTCAAGAAGCATTGAGGCAGAGGGGGCCGTTATGTCGGGTAACGCCTTCGGCCATCTGTTCCGCTTCACCACCTTCGGGGAAAGTCACGGCCCGTCCATCGGCTGCGTGGTGGACGGAGTGCCGCCACGGTTGCCCTTGACCGAGGCCGATATCCAGACGTGGCTCGACCGGCGGCGGCCGGGCCAGTCCCGCTTCACCACCCAGCGCCAGGAGCCGGACCGGGTCCGCATCCTTTCCGGGGTGTTCGAGGGACAGACCACCGGAACCCCCATCGGCCTTTCGATCGATAACGTGGACCAGCGGTCGAAGGACTACGGCGACATCGCCGACCAGTTCCGCCCCGGCCACGCCGATTACACCTATTTCAAGAAGTACGGCATCCGCGATCCTCGCGGCGGCGGTCGGTCGTCGGCGCGCGAGACGGCGATGCGGGTGGCGGCGGGGGCCATCGCCCGCAAGATTCTCGGCCCCTCCGTCTCCATTCGCGGCGCCCTGGTGCAGGTGGGGCCGCTCGGCATCGACCGCTCCCTCTGGGACTGGAACGAAGTGGAGCGCAACCCCCTGTTCTGCCCGGACCCTTATGCCTCCGAGGTCTGGGCCACCTATCTGGACGACGTGCGCAAGGCCGGTTCCAGCATCGGCGCGGTGGTGGAGGTGGTGGCCGAGGGCGTACCTGCGGGCCTCGGCTCCCCCGTCTACGACAAGCTCGACGCCGATATCGCCAAGGCCCTCATGAGCATCAACGCGGTCAAGGGGGTCGAAATCGGGGCCGGCTTCGCCTCGGCCACCCTGTCGGGCGAGGACAACGCCGACGAAATGCGGATGGGTCCCGACGGCGAGGTCGTGTTCCTCGCGAACAACGCCGGCGGCATCCTGGGCGGGATTTCCTCCGGTCAACCCATCGTGGCGCGAATGGCGGTCAAGCCGACCAGTTCGATCCTCACCCCGCGCCGTTCGGTGGATGTCCACGGACACGAGGTGGAGGTCGCGACCAAGGGACGCCACGATCCGTGCGTCGGCATCCGTGCCGTCCCGGTGGCCGAGGCCATGGTGGCCTGCGTCCTGGCGGACCACCTGCTGCGGCACCGGGCCCAGTGTGGTTAAATAGCCTCCGCCGGAGCGAAAAGCGCGACCGGTTCCGTCATCCCCTTCAACGGGATGGTTCCGATGGAAACCACTTGCAGAGCCCCGTTCAACCGTGCGGCGGCGGCGGCGCTCATTAGAATCGGAGGGTGGGGAGAGCGGGCTTGGGATTCCAGGCGGGCCGCCATGTTGACCACGTTGCCGATGACGGTGAATTCCAGCCGGTCCGGACTCCCGATCAGACCCGCGACGGCAACGCCCACATGCAGGCCGATCCCGTTGTCCAGTTGCGGGGCGTCGCCCTGTCCGTCCCGTTGCGGGGCATCGCCCCGTCCGTCCCGTTGCGGGGCATCGCCCCGTCCGAGGTTGAGCCGGGCCAATCGCGTCCGCATCTCCAAGGCGCACCGCACCGCCGCCAGGACATGATCCGCCTCGCCGCAGAGACCGAACACCGCCATCACCGCATCGCCGATGAACTTGTCCACCATCCCGCCGTGGGCATGCACGGCGGCGACCATTTCCGCGAAGTACCCGTTCAACAGCCGGGTCAATTCCTCCGGGTCCATGCTCTCGGCAAGCGGGGTGAAGCCGCGTAGATCGCACATCAGCACCGTGACCTCGACCCGGCGGCCGTCAAGGCGCACCCGCCCATCGTCCTCGCCACCGGACTGAAAGGCGTCAATGACCTGGGTGGCGACGGCGGGGTCGACGAAACGGCCGAAGGCATCGCGGATCCGCTCACGCAGGACCAGGCCGTCGGCCATCTCGTTGATGCCTCCGGCGACCAGCCCAAGCTCGTCCTGACGCGAGGATTCGACCCGAACTTCTGAAAACCGGCCATCCCGCACGTCGCCCAGGGCGGAAACGATCCGTTTGCAGTCCTCGCGCAGGGCGCTGCCGTACCGCCAGGACATGAACAGCGCGGAGGCGACGAAGCAAAACCCGAGGAATCCCACCTCGACGGAAAGCCCGTGGTGGGAATAGCCCCCGATCGTCATCCGGGCGGCCATCAGCACCATCACCACGGTCGGCACCACCGACACCACCACGAACCCTTCCATCAGCCGATTGGCGATCCGCTCCGTGGCCACCGGAGGTGCGCCCCGGTGCCGCCCACGAAAATGGGATTCGAGCATGACGAACTCGACCTGGGCCAAAATCCCCGCTCCCAAAGCCCAATACCCCGACAGAAGTTTCAGGTGGCTGGACAGCGGAAATCCCGGATACACGATGGCATGGGTCGCCACCGCCGCGCCTCCCATGCTGACCCACCCGATCACGGAGAGGTAAAAGCCGTGCCGGGCCGCGCTTTCCCGTCCCCACGGGGAGGGAAAGACGCGGAACAGCACCTCGCGCATGACGACGTGTCCGAGGGCGAGAATGAGAAGGACCTCGGAGACCTGCACGAACGGAACCGTGTCGATGAACGGACACACCGACCTGGCGTAGATGGACAGAAAGGCGACCGCCACCATCGGCCCCAGGTGGAGTTTGATACGGGTCCGGACATCAAGGTCCGCAAGCGTCGGAGTCGGCATGGCCCGTCCCTCGTGCTCCACGTTCAGAGAGGCAGGCTATCCCCCCCCCCTCCCCCCCCCCCCCCCCCCCCCCCCCCCCACCAGGCATCACATGTGCCCCCACCCGCCGGGGGTTCCTCGCCC
>JADGDA010000019.1 GCA_015228695.1 Alphaproteobacteria bacterium | reverse complement strand
CGCCCTGCGGCAGCTTGAGGAGGGCCGGAGGCGGATCGGGAATGGCCGCCGCCAGAATCTGCGCCAGCCCCGGCGGCAGGGGCGGGGGAGGCGGAGGACCGACGGGAGGCCCGATCGTGCTCACGGGACGGCCTCAGCCCTGCTTCAGAAGACGGTCGGCGATGGCCATCACGTCCATGGCGGCCTCGGCGCTGGGATAACGGGTCAGGAGCGGCGTTTGGTTGCGGATCGCCTCCCGCACGCGGGTATCGCGCCGGATCACCCCCGCCAGCGGCGGGGAAATCTTGAGGAACCCTTCGCAGGCCTTGAGCAGGGTGCTGTAGGTGCGCTCGCCCTCGCGGGTGGAGTTGCAGTTGTTGACGACGATGCGGATATCGGTCAGCGCCTTTTCCATGACGTTGACCTTGATGAAGGCATAGGCGTCGGTCAGCGCCGTCGGCTCGTCGCTGGTGACGACGAAGCAGGCTCCGGCGGCCTTGGCCAGCATGCGCACCGACTTTTCCACCCCCGCGCCGAGATCGAGGATCACCTTGTCATAGGCTCCGGCCAGCAGGGCCAGGTCGTCGCCCAGCATCTGCAACCGGTTGAGCGGAATGTTGGCGAGGCTGCCCGAACCGGACCGCCCGGCGATGACGTCGAACCCGCCGCTGGGGAAGGCCATGGTCGCCTGGTTCAGCGTCAGCCGCCCGGCGATGACGTTGCCCAGGTCGTGCTTGGGCATCAGGCCGAGCTGGATGTCCACGTTGGCGAGGCCGAGATCGCCGTCGAACAGCAACGACCGCTGCCCCCGCAGTGCCAGGGCATGGGTCAGGGTGATGGCGAACCACGTCTTTCCCACGCCCCCCTTGCCGGAGGCAATGGCATAGACGTTGCGCCCTTTCGCGCGCGCGGCCGGTCGGGGGGCGAGACTGGGGGTCTTGGCGGGCGGAAGGGTCATGGCATTGCCTCGATTTGGGGTTCGTCTTCCGGTATGGCGAACTCGTCGTGATCGCTTGGGAGAAGCAACTGGGCGAGGGATTCGGGGTTGATGGGGTAAAGGCCGTCGGCGACATGCGGATTGACGCTGACGTCGCACAGCATCAGGTCTCCGGCCTCCGCCGCCGCCAGGATTCCGCCCAGGCGGCGGGTCAGATCGAGCCGGGTCGCCAGCAGCCGGGTCGCGCCGACCACGGAGAAGGCCTCGGCGATTTCGCTCGCCTCGGAGGGATCGCCCCCGGCGGCCATCACCAAGATCGGCTCGATGTCCCAGGCCCCGACCAGGGAGGACAGGAACTCCATGTCGGGGTGATGGAAAGGGTTGAGGCCGGGGCTGTCGATGTAGATCAGGTCGCAGGCGCCGCTCAACTCGTCGAGGGCGCTCTTGAGGGCTTCCGGCCCCCGCGCGCGCATCAGTTCGATTTCGAGAATGCGGGTGAAGGCCGATATCTGCTCCACCGCGCCGGCCCGGACCGTGTCGGCGGTCACCACCGCGACCGAACGCCCGAGCAGTCTGGATCGGGCCGCCAGCTTGGCGACCGTGACCGTCTTGCCCACTCCGGGCGGTCCCATGAGCAGAAAAGGGCGCGGGGAACTGCGTTCGGGCAAGGGGGCGAAGCTGAAGGTTGATGCCAGGGCCACGGCGATGGTCTGGGTCGGCGTCATGGTCTCGTCCCAATCGGGCGCCGCCCGCGCCGCCCCGATCAGACGCTCCACCAGGGCGGACGGCGTGCCATGAAAGGCCAGCGCCTCGCGCACCTCGTCGAAATGGCGGGTGTCAGTTTCCCCGGACAAGGCGTCCTGGATGGCATCGTCGTCGTCATTCTCGATGGCCGTTTCCAGGGCCGCCGTGATGCGCACGCCCTTCCCCCCGGCCCCGCGCTGGGTCGAGATGATGATCGCGTCGTCACCCAGCTCCGTGCGGATGAGGTGCATGGCGTCGACCATGGTCGCGGCGGTATAGCACTTGATGCGCATCGTCTAACCGTTACACTTTCAGGCTCTTAGATTTGCCCCATCGTCTTGATCCGGGCCTTGGGATGGATCTCGTTCTGCGACATCACGACGGTGATCGGCCGGAACCGTTCGATGATCGAACGGACATAGGGCCGGATGCCGGGGCTGGTGAGCAGAACCGGCGTTTCCCCCTGCATGGCGAACCGCTCGAACGTCTGCCGCACCTTGTTGATGAAGTCCTGAAGCTGCGACGGCGCCATGGACAACTGCTTGTCCTCGCCCTGCCCGACCAGGGCCTCGGCGAACGCCTGTTCCCACTCGGGCGACAGGGTGACCAGCGGCACGAAGCCGGAGGCGGCGGTGTTGGTGTCGGACAGTTGGCGGGCCAGCCGCGCCCGGACGTGCTCGGTGATCGCCATGATGCTGCGCGTATGGCCGCTGGCCTCGGAAACGCCTTCGAGGATGGTGGGAAGATCGCGGATCGACACCCGCTCCAGAAGCAGATTCTGCAATACCCTCTGGACTCCGCCGACGCTGATGCTGGCGGGGATGAGGTCGGCAATCAGCTTCTGGTGCTCCCGGCCGAGGTCGTCGAGCAGCTTCTGTGTCTCGGCATAGGACAGCAGGTCCGACATGTTCTCGCGCACCACCTCGGTCAGGTGAGTGGTGACGACGGTGGGCGGATCGACCACCGTGTATCCCCGGAACAGGGCCTCTTCCCGGTTGGAGGTGTCGATCCACAGCGCCGGCAGCCCGAAGGTCGGCTCCCGCGTCTTTTCTCCGGGGATGGTGATCTCCTCCCCGCGCGGGTCCATCACCAGCAGCATGTTGGGCCGGAGGTCTCCGCGCCCCGCCTCCACCTCCTTGACATAGATGACGTAGGCGTTGGCGGCGAGCTGCATGTTGTCCTGGATGCGGACCGAGGGCATCACGAAGCCGACCTCGGTTGCCAGCGCCCGGCGCAGGGCCTTGATCTGATCGGTCAGGCGCTGGCCCTTCGCGGTGTTGATCAGGGACAGAAGGCCGTACCCCAGTTCGAGCCGGAGAAGGTCGATCTTGAGGGAATTGGAAATCGGTTCCTCGGCCGGCGGGGCGGCCTTGACGGCGGCCTCCGCGGCGGCGGTGGCCTGCGCCTTGGCGAGCTTCTCCCCGTGCATTTTGTCCAGGAAATACGCCCCCGCCCCGGTCATGACCGCCAGGGTCAGGAACGGCAGCATCGGCACCCCCGGCACCAGCGACAGGCCGACGGTCAGCATCGAACTCATGCCCAGCGCCTTCGGATAATTGCTGAGCTGGCCGAACAGCGCCTCGTCGGCGGATTCCGTCAGACCGCCCTTCGACACCATCAGACCGGCGGCGAGGGAGACGATCAGGGCGGGAATCTGGGTCACCAGACCGTCGCCGACGGTCAGGCGGGTAAAGGTGTCGGCGGCGGCCTCGAAGGGCATGTCGTGCTGGACCATGCCGATGATGATGCCGCCGATGATGTTGATGAAGGTGATCAGGATGCCGGCGATCGCATCGCCGCGCACGAACTTGGACGCACCGTCCATGGAGCCGAAGAAATCGGCTTCCTTTTGCAGGTCCGAGCGCCGCTTGCGCGCCTCCGGCTCGTTGATGATGCCGGCGGACAGGTCGGCGTCGATCGCCATCTGCCGGCCGGGCAGCCCGTCCAGGGTGAAGCGCGCGGCCACTTCGGCGATACGGGTCGAGCCCTTGGTGATGACGATGAAGTTCACCAGGACCAGGATCGAGAAGACGATCACCCCGATCACGAAATTGCCGCCCATGATGAACCCGCCGAAGGCCTCGATCACCTTGCCGGCGGCATCGGTGCCTTCGTGTCCGTGGGACAGGATGAGACGGGTCGACGCAAGGTTGAGGGCAAGACGCATCATGGTCGCAAGCAGGAGGACCATGGGGAACGAATTGAACTCGACCGCCTTTTGGATGAAGATTCCGGTCATCAGGACCAGAACCGAGAACGTCAACGACAGCGCCAGCATGAGATCCAGCAGGAAACTCGGCATCGGCAGGATCAGAACGACCAGAATCGCGATCACGATCAGGGCGAACGTGAGATCGCCCCGCCGCATCGCCGTTCCCAGCCGGCCCAGCACCGCGCCGAAGTCGGGGGAAACGCCGCCCCCTCCCCCTTCGACCTTTTGAAGTTGTCCGCCCGCCTCGTCGGCCATGGTTCAGGATCCGTTACGCACTGGCGTGCTCGCCGTCGCCGGGCGGAGGCACGGGATGTCCCTCGTCGCCGTAGAGTTTCAGCTTGTTGCGCAGCGTGCGGATGGAAATGCCGAGGATGGTGGCCGCATGGGTCCGGTTCCCGACGCAATGCCTCAGCGTGTCGATGATCAGGTCCCGTTCCACGTCGGCCACCGTGCGTCCGACCAGGGCGGCCGTCCCCGGCGCGCCCCCCCCCTTGGCGGCGGCGGCGCTCTTCGTCTCCCCGTTGCCGCCGAGCAGGATGACGTCGGGTCCGATCTCGTCCCCGGTGGCCAGCAGAACGGCACGATGCATGGCGTTCTCCAACTCGCGCACGTTGCCGCGCCACGGGTGGGCGCGCACGATTTCCAGGGCGGGCGCCGACAGGTGGCGGAGGGGCAGGCCGTTCGCCTCGGCGTGCAGCTTGACGAAGTGGTTGACGAGCACGTCAATGTCCTGGGGACGCTCGCGCAGGGGGGGCAGGGCCAGATTGACGACGTTGAGCCGGAAGTACAGATCCTCGCGGAAGGTCTGCTTCCTCACCTCGTTTTCGAGGTTGCGGTTGGAGGTGGCGATCAGCCGCACGTCGACCTTCACCGGCTGCGAGCCGCCGACCCGGTCGATTTCCCGCTCCTGGATGACGCGCAGCAGCTTGGCCTGAAGCCGGGTGTCCATCTCGCTCACCTCGTCCAGGAGAAGCGTTCCCCCGCTCGCTTCCTCGAACTTGCCGATGCGGCGGCTCACCGCACCGGTGAAGGCCCCCTTCTCGTGGCCGAACAATTCGGATTCGAGAAGGTTTTCCGGGATCGCCGCGCAGTTGACGGCGACGAAGTTCTTGTCCGCGCGCTTGCTCTTGCGGTGGAGATAGCGGGCGACGACCTCCTTGCCGGTTCCGGATTCGCCGGTGATCAGGATGCTGGCATCGCTGCCCGCGACCTGATCGGCCATCTTGAGGACCTTGGCCATGGCCGGATCGCGGTAGACCAGCGCGTGGCTTTCCTGGGTAATGGCCGACAGCACCGCCGCGATCAGTTCCGGATCGGGGGGCAGCGGGATGTATTCCTTGGCTCCGGCGCGGATCGCCCGCACCGCCGATTTGGCGTCGGTGGCCACCCCGCACGCCACCACCGGGATCACGATGCGTTCGCTTTCCAGACTCTCGATGAGCCCTTTCACGTCCAGGCCAACGTCGATCATGATCACGTCGGCGCCCTTGCCCGAGCGCAGAACGTCCAGACCCCCCGGAATGTCGCCGGCATGGTGCACCTTCGCTCCGCGATCCATCGCGATGCGGCTGGCGGCTCCGATCTGCCCTCCCAACGAACCGATGATCAGCAGTCGCATACCCTGGTCCCTCTATTCTTCATTCGCGCACATGGCTCAGCTTCGATCGCTCTTGATGATTTCCGTCATGGTGATGCCCAGCCGCTCCTCCACCACCACGACCTCGCCGCGCGCCACCAGACGGTTGTTGACGTAGATGTCGATGGCTTCGCCGACCTTGCGGTCCAGTTCCACCACCGCGCCGCGCCCGAGCTTGAGAAGCTGGTTGACCTGCATGGTGGACTTGCCCAGCACCGCTGACACCTGGACGGGAATGTCGTAGACGGCCTCCAGATCGGCGCCCGAGCGCGGGCGGTCCGGAACGGGCGGACGGCTGTCGATGCGGGGCGTCTCGGGCTCGGCGGCCTGGGGCTGGCCGCCGATTTCGAGGTCCTCGAGATTGAGATCGTCGTCGCTTGCCATGACTCGCTCCTACCCGCACGGTTTCCCGGCCCACACGATTTTCCGGAAGTCTCCGGACGTTCCGGAAACCGCATCACGTTCCGCCCCCGGTGGGCTCGTCGTCGAACAGGGCCGCGACGTCCTCCGCCGGGTCCGTTCCTCCCGCATCCCGAGGTCCGCCCACGTCCCGAAGTCCGGCGACGTCGAGGAACGCTTCGTCGATGGCCTCGTCGAGGACTTCGTCCTCCGGAGCCGCAGGCTCCTCATCTGGAATCCGGTCCAGTTCGGAAAGGTCTTCCGGCGGCATTTCCCCGCCGTTGTTGACGATGGCCTCTCCGATTCCCCGCCACACCCGGGCCAGACTGCGTTCGGCCGCCCCGTCGGCCCACTCGATCCGGCAGTCAGCCGGCCCCATGGTCTCGTCGGCGACCAGGAGGAGGCGGCCCTCATAGCCGTTGGAATCGGCGATCTCGGTCAGACCGGACCGCAGCGGCTCCACCAGATCCGGCGGCACCCGGACGAACACCCGGGGCTGTTCCAGGATATGGGGCATCACCTTGGCGACCACCGCCGCCACCTCCTCGGAGCCATGGCGGCGGGCGGTTTCGGGCAACAGCTTGCGGGTCATCGTCACCGCCAGCGCCACCGCCAGACGGGCCGTGGTCTCGTTGGCCTTTTCCTGGGCGGAGGACAAGTCCCTGAACCCTCTCGACAGGACCTCGACCGCATCGGCGATCCGATGCTCGTCCGTCTGCATGGCGTCCCGCACCCCCTGGTCCCGCCCGGCGGCGTAGGCATCCTCGCGGGCGGCGGCAAGCTCTTCCTCCGAAAACGTCGGGGCCGGGGGGATCACCGGTTCCGGCTCGATCTCGCTCTCCTCGATCTCGACCATCTCCGGAGGCGGGGTCTCCGGCTCGTCGAAGTCGACGTCGAACATGAATTTGTGCGCTTCCGCCATGACCGTTCCGCCCACTCCATTTCCGGCTGCGTTTTCTGCCTCAGTAGACGAACTCGTCCTCGTCGCGACCCTCGGAAATGACGATCTGAGCGGAGTTCGCGAGTTCCTTGGCGAGCGCCACGATGGCGCTCTGGGCCTCGTCCACGTCGCGCAACCGCACCGGTCCCAGGGATTCCATGTCTTCCTTCAACATCTTGCCCGCGCGTTCGGACATGTTCTTGAAGAACAGGTCCTTGATGGTGTCCGAGGCGCCCTTCAGGGCCAGCCCCAGCTTGTCCTTTTCCACATGGCGCAGCAGGGTCTGGATGCCGGCGCTGTCCACCCGGACCAAGTCCTCGAAGGTGAACATCAGCGCCTTGATGCGCTCGGCGGATTCCCGGTTGCGCTCTTCCAGGGCGGACATGAAACGGCTTTCGGTGTTGCGGTCCAGGTTGTTGAAGATGTCGGCCATCATTTCGTGGGAATCGCGGCGCTGGGTGCGGGCGAGGTTGCTCATGAATTCCGTGCGCAAGGTCTTCTCGACGCCGTCCAGCACCTCTTTCTGCACCGATTCCATGCGCAGCATGCGCATGATGACTTCCATGGCGAAGTTCTCGGGAAGGAGTCCCAGGACGCGCGCGCCATGATCGGCCTTGATCTTCGACATCACCACCGCGACCGTCTGCGGATACTCGTTCTTGAGGTAGTTGGCCAGCACCTGTTCGTTCACGTTGCCGAGCTTGTCCCACATGGTGCGGCCGGCGGGGCCGCGGATTTCCTCCATGACGCTGTCCACGCGGTCCTTGGGCAGCGTTTTGAGCAGGAGCCGCTCGGTGCTGTCGTAGGAACCGACCAGGGAACCGGTCGAGGAGATCTGATCGGCGAATTCAACGAACAGGCGTTCGACCAAGCTGGAACTGATGGTGCCGAGGGTCGCCATCACCTGGGAGAGTTCCTTGATCTCCTCGTCGTCCATCATGCCGAACAGCTTGGATGAGAACTCGTCGCCCAGCGAAAGCATGAGGATACCCGCCTTCTCAGGCCCGGTCAGGCTGCGATAATCCTCCTTGATGCGTCCCACCGTGGTCGCTCCCTCGATTCAGACCGTCCTCAGGAGGACGGCGTTCCATCCTGATACAACCAGTTGCGGACAATGCTCAACGCTTCCTCGGGATGCTTGTCCACGATTTCGCCGATCTTCTTGAACGAGGACGCACGGACGCGCCCGTCCACCTTTTCGATGTCGATCAGGTCCTCGCCCTCGAACTCGTCCTCGGGCTCCGATCCGGGCGCCAGGGCGCGCAAGCCCGGTCCGGACAACTGGGCCATCTGCTGCTGTTCGAGCAGCCGGCGCTGGGCCTCCGCCTGGGTCGGCATGGCCTCGAAGGCCTTGGTCACCAGCGGCCGCACGATCAGGAGGATCACCAGAACGGCGACGATTCCGACGCCCAGCATCTGGCCGACCTGCATGACTTCGGCCTTGGTGAAGCCCATGAACAGGATTTCCTCGCCCGGCGCGATCATTTCCGGGGTGATGGCGAAGCGCATGTTGACGACCTCGATCTGATCGCCGCGATTGGCGTCGTACCCGACCGCCGATTTTACCAGGGCGGTGAGCTTCTCCATCTCCGCCTGGGGCTGCGGCTCGTACTTCCGGGCCTCCCCCTCGCCGGTATAGTTGCCGTCCACCATGACCGCCACGGAAAGCCGTTTGATGACCCCGGTTTCCCGGACCGAATTGATGACCTTCTTGGTCAGTTCGTAATTGACCGTCTCCTCGGTGCGGCCGGAGTTGGCGGACGACTTCGCCGAACTGGAGTTGAGCCCGGCGTCGGGCAGGTTGGAGCCGCTGCTGACGGAATCGGGTTCGCTGTCCTGGCTCTGGGACTTGTCCTCGATCGTCGTCGTGGAGCGGACGACCCGGCCCTCCGGATCGTAAACCTCCTGATTGGTCACCACCCGGTCGAAGTCCAGTTCCGCCGAGACCTCGGCCCGCACCTTGCCGGGACCGAGGGAGCGGGTCAGCAGTTCCTCGACCGCCTGGGTCATGCGGAGTTCGTAGTCGCGGCGGGTCTCATCGGCCGTGGATGCGAGAAAGTCCTGCTGACTGGCGTATGGCCGCGCCAGCAAGGTGCCCTTGTCGTCCACGACCGCGACCATGGAGGGTTCCATCCTCGGCACGGCGGCGGACACCAGACTCTGGATCGCCGCCACCTGCTGCTTGCCGATCCGCCCCCCGCTCAGACGCAGGACGACCGAGGCCGAGGGTTTTTGTTCCTCGCGGCTGAACATCTCCCGATGGGGGAGGACGAGATGGACGCGGGCGCCCCGAACCCCGTTGATGGCGCCGATGGTGCGCGCCAGTTCGCCTTCCAGCGCGCGCACCATGTTGAGGTTCTGCATGAAATTGGTCGCGCCCAGGGCATTCTGCTTGTCGAAGATCTCATAGCCGACGCTGGCCCCCCCCGCGAGTCCGGATTCGGCCATCTCCACCCGCAGCTTCAGCACCTGATCGCTCGGGACGAAAATCTCGGTGCCGTCCTTGCGGAGTTCGAAGGGAATCTTTTTCTGTTCGAGCTGGGAAACGATGCGCTTCGATTCGCCCAGCTCCAGATTGCCGTACAGCAACTCGGTCTGGGAACCCGCCATCCGGGTCATCAGATAGATCATGAATCCGAGAACGGCGACACCGATGCCGCCCAATGCCGCCAGCCGGGCCGGACCCAGATTGCGCAACGTCTGAAGAAAGAGATTCACGCCAATTCACCTGCTCGAATGACCAAGGAGCCTTTCCCACACTGACACAATCGCCCCATCACAATGAAAAAGACGTTAACGCTAGGCAATTCTTGCCGGGCTCGGAAGCCGTCGTTTCAAGGCACGCCGGCCCATGCTATGATCTTACCAAATGCGGATCGATTGGAAAAACGTAATGTCCACCCGAAACACGGCAAGGCTTTCGTCCAAATACCAGATTTCCATCCCAAAGGCTGTTCGGGCAACGCGGAATTGGCAAGCGGGGCAGGAGTTTGCCTTCATCCCAAAGGGAGAGGGACTGTTGCTGGTTCCCGTGCCGGAGCGTGGAGATCTTTTCGGCTTGGCGCGCGGAGCAAAGCCGGAGGGCGGCCGCGACCGGGAAGACCGTTTTTGATGCGGGTTGTTGATACCTCGGCCTGGATTGAATGGCTGATCGGCTCACCCGTTGGCGCCGAGGTGGCCCCCGCGTTGCCGGATCGTGCGCAGTGGCTGGTCCCGACCATGGTGCAACTTGAACTGGCGAAATGGCTGACGCGCGAAGTCGGTGAAGACAAGGCCGATCAGGTTATTGCCTTCACTCAAACCTGCGTCGTCGTCGGCCTCGACACAGGCATCGCCCTGTCGGCGGCGGAGTTGTGCGTGCGGCACGGACTTGCGACGGCGGATGCCATCATTTACGCCACCATCCTTGCCCATGGTGCCGACCTGCTCACCTGCGACCGACACTTCGAGGGGTTGCCCGGCGTTCTGCTTGTGCCCAAGGCGAGCCGCTGAAAAGATTATCCCCAGACCCGTGAAGGGCCTGGGGATTTTCTTCGATTTAAAGATCAAGGTCAGCGCTTGATCCGCACCAGCTCGTCGAGCATCTCGTCGGCGGTGGTGATGATTTTGGCGGAGGCGGAGTAGGCCCGCTGCGTGGTGATCATCGCGGTGAACTCCTCGCCCAGGTCCACGGTCGAGGCTTCGAGCGAGCCGCCGTTGATCTCGCCGGCGCCGGCCGATCCCGCCGTGCGCATGGTCGGCTGACCGGAGAAGTCGGTCTCGATCCACACGTTGCCGGTGAGCGATTCCATGCCGTTCGGGTTGATGAAGGTCGCGAGCGGGATCTGGAACACCGGCCGGGTCACGCCGTTGTCGAACAGGGCGGTGACCAGACCCTCGCGGCTGATGCTGACCCCGGCGAAGTTGCCGAACTGGGCGCCGTTCTGGGTGATGTAGGAAATCTGATAGGCGCCCGCGAACTGGGTCATGCCGTCGGCGACGTTTTCGTTGCCGAGGAACAGGCTCATCTTGTCGCTGCCGGTCTGATCCTCGGAGCCGTTGGCCCAGGTGACGTCGACCGAGGCGACGTTGAAGGCGTTGGTGGTCGTGCTGGGGTCGGTCGGGGTGCCGTCGCCGGCGAAGTGGATGGCGGCGGTGGAGGACGGCGTCAGCGTGGTGGAAATCTTGGTGATGGAAAACGGCTGGGTGACCGCCTGCTGGGTGGCGCCCTTCGTGGACGGCGCGGTCACGTTGAGGTTGGTCAGATCGACCACGGTGTCGTTGGCGGTGCTGGCCTGACGCAGGAGCATCGAGTCCGTGCTCGCCGGCCGCTCCGCATACACCTTGCCGGTCAGAACGGTGTCGGCCTGGGTGGTGGTGACCGTGTTGTCGATGCCGAGGTCGTCGAGAACCGCCGCCACCGAGGAGGTGATGGTATAACCGGAGGTGTCGGTCGTGGCCAGTTCGAGCATGCCCGCGTCGTTGACCGTGGCATGGACCAGACCGGTGGTGCCGAGGGTCGCGTTGGCGTTGATCGCCGCCGCGCAGACCGCCGGGGTCGCCGCCGCCGCCAGAGCGATGGTGGTGGAGGTTCCGGCCGAGTCGGTGAAGATGATGTTGCCGCCGGCGGTCTGGTTGACCGCCGCCACCGAGCCGGTGATCCCGGGATAGGCCCGGTTCAGGGCATCGTTCACCGACGCCACCGCCGCGTCGATGGTCTGGCTGGCGGTGCGCGCGGCCACGTCGATCGTGTAGGTGGCGTTGTTGTTGCCGTCCGTCAGATCGTTGGTGCCGGTGTTGTTGTAGCTGAACGTGAACGTCCGCGCCGCGCCGCCGTTGTCGGTACCGGCCTTGATGGTGAAGCTGTCGCCGTTGCCCGGCTCCTTCAGGAAGTCGACCCGCCCCATGGACGCATACACGTTGGCGTTGGTGGTGCCGTCCTTGAGCGTCAGGGTGGTCGATCCCAGCGGCGGAGCCACCTCCAGGTCCCAGTTGTTGGTGGACATCTTGGTCCAGGTGAGCTGGAGATTGCTGGCGTTGCCGAGGGAGTCGTAGGTCAGCACGTTGGTCTTGTGGGTCGTGCCGTCGGCGTCGGTGGAGGGCAGGTTGGCGCCCATGCGGATGGCGCGGGTCTGCTGCGCGGTGCCGCCGACCTCGTTCAGGTTGAGGGGCTTCAGATGGGTCGCGGACACGATGTTGTCGTTGATATAGCTGGTGACGCCCGCGGTGTCCTTGTACGCCTTCATGAACGTGTCGTTGCCGACCGTGACCGAGACCGCCTGGGTGGAGTTGTCGTGGGGGAGCAACGGCCAGCCCTGGACATACCATCCGCCCACGTTTTGCAGGTATCCGGAACGGTCCACCTTGAAGGACCCGGCGCGGGTGTAGGAGAACATGTTGCCGGCGATCGGATTTGCGGCGTCGCTGGTGACGAAGAAGCCGTCACCGGAGACGGCGACGTCGGTCGCCGAGCTGGACGACTGCAACAAGCCCTGCAAGTCCACGTTCTGGCGCGGCTTTGACTGCACGCCGCCGGCGGAATACTTTGTCGAGGCCGCCTGCTTGGTGATCAGGGTCTGGAAATTGACCTTCGTCCCCTTGTAACCATTGGTGTTGACGTTGGTCACGTTGTCGGAGATGGCACCCATCGCACTCGATTGCGCGCTAAGGCCCGACACGCCGGAGAAGAGTGCACCGTAGAGGCTCATCGTATTACTCCCTTCGTCATCCCGGCCGCCTCACGGAGAGGCATCCGGGGGAAAACCGTTTCTTCAGTTGAGGGTCTTGACGCCCAGGATCTTGTCGAACGGAACGCTGACGCCGCCGAGATCGAGGTTGACGCTGTTGTCCACCGTCTGCACGCCGGTCACCTTGGCAAAGACCGTGGTGGAGGCCTGAACCGATTCGCCGGTGGCGGTGGTTCCGGTGACCGTCACGTCGTAGATGCCGTCGGCGAGCGGGAAGCCGAAGTTGTCGGTCCCCTCCCAGGAGGCGCCGTGCTGACCCGCGGCCAGTTGTCCGGCGCCGTTGAAGACGATCTTTCCGTCCGTGTCGCGGATCACGATCGCACTCGACGTCACTTCCTGCGGCAGCTTGTAGGTGAACTCGGCCTTGCTGCCCTGGAGCGGCAGGCTCGTGCTGTCCGCCTCGACGGTCTTGCCGATGTAATTGACCGCCATGGCCGCCTGGGTTCCGCTTTGCAGCTTGATGATGGACTCGAGGTTCGAGTTGCCTTGAATCTGCTGCTCGACGTTGGCGAACTGGACCAACTGGTCGGTGAACTTGGTCGAGTCCATCGGGGACAGCGGGTCCTGGTACTTGAGCTGCGTGGTCAGGAGCTTCAAGAACGTGTTCATGTCCTTGGCGATCTTGTTCTTGGCCGCCGCCGCGTTGCTCGTCACCGCGGCATCGGCCGCCGCGCTGCTGGTTCCGGTTACGGCGAGGGGATCGGTTGCCATGATGAAAACTCCTGTCTCACGCCACTCAATCAGATACGGACATCGACGCCGCCGCGAAGCGCGGCCCGGCTCTGGGCGGCCTCGCGGGCAACTTCGCCCGGGTCGGCGGTCTGGACGTTTCCGCCGTTCGCCTCCCCGCCGTTACGGCCATTGCCGCCGTTGCCGTTGCCCTCGCGCGCCATGGCCTGCTGCTCCTGGTCGCCACGGAGGTTGAAGCTCAGCGAGCTGCCGTCGGCCTTGAGCCCCGCGTCCTGGAGCGCCTTTTCCAGACCGCGCGCATCCTGCTTCAGCAGTTCGAGGGTTTCCGGACGGTCCGCCGTGATCACCGCATGAACCTGATGATTGGAAGACAGTTCCAGCTTGACCTCGATACCGCCCAGGCTTTCGGGCCGGAGCTGGATCTTGATCTCGTCCGCACCCTCGGCGATCGCCTTGTCGATGCTGACCTTGACCTGCTCGGTGACGTGCTGGGGCGGAATATTGGGGCGCGGAGCCTGCGCCTGCCGCGCCGCCTCGGTCTGGTTGGCCGGTCCGGCCTGTCCCGGTCCCTGGGCGGACGCAAGCTGCGGAGCGTTATCGCTGGCTCCGGCGGACTGGGTCGCCGTCTGGGCCGGTCCGGCGCTCTCGGTTGCCACGGCGGCGGCCTTCAAGGCGTCGGAGAAGCTCTGGGCCGGGCCGGTCGCCGCTTCCGCCCGCACGGTCTGCGCGACCTGCGCGCCGGGGAGACCGGCATGGTTCAGGGCCGGGTTGTTGGCCCCCTGCCCGCCCGCCGCGTTCTGCGACGTGGCGTTCTGGCCATTTCCGTTGGCGAGGGGGGTCTCCCCGCCCATTCCGGTCTGGAATTCGCTGCCCATCAGGGCGGCGGACGGAACCAGGGTGGCCGTGGTCTGGGGCAGGGAGGAGAGGGCGCTGGCCCCCATCGCCACCTTGACCGACATCTTCTTGTCGTCCCCGATCACCTGCGACAGATCGGACGCCTGCTCGCGGGCGGCATCGCCGGGCTTGGAGGCGGCGGTCTTGGCCGTTGCCTTGTGCGTGTCGGCGGCGCCCTTGACCGACGCCTGCTGACCGTTGGCGGCGGCCTGGAGCTGAAGCTTGAACATCGACAGATCCACGTCGCTGTCGGGGGTGGCCGTCTCGGGACCGACCATGGTCATGTCCAGCTTGACGTCGCCCGCCTTGACGCCGTCGTCCTGCTTGACGACGTTGCCGGCGGCGGCGGCATCGTTCTTCGCGGGCGCGTTGCCGGCGGTCTTCGCGGCCTTGTTCTGCTTCAGGGCGTCGTTGGCGGAGGAACCGATCAGGACGTCGTCCTGCGCAGTTTCGCCGACCGTCATCTGAAGCACGATCCGCGAAGCCAATTCGGCCATCGACTTCGGCGCCTCGACCTGAACGGCGTTGACATTCGTGTCCGACCCGTTCCCGGTCTCGGAAACCTGGGTCTCGACCGGCGCGGCGGCGTCATCGGAGGCCGCGTCGGGCGCATCCGTCCTGACCGCAACGTCCTGATCCTGCGTCCCGGAGGCGTCGGCGCGTTCCGGCTTGGCCTTCTCGGGCTCCTTCGTCCGCTGCGGCTGGGACGAATCCGCCGCGCGCGTCTCGTCGCGGGTGGACGACGGCTTCTCTGGCTTGGCCGCCCGTTCCGTCGACCGGTTGTCCTTGGAGTTGTCCTGGACCCGGGCGCGATTGTCGCCACGATCCACGGGTGCCCGCCGGTCCGGCTGCTCGACCGGGGCCGGGCGATCGAACCGCGCCTTCAAGGCGCCGGGCGCAAACGGAACCGAGAGGTTTCCGCCGAAATGGCCCGTCGCCTTTTGCAGCACCGCCGCAAAGGCATTCCGGGCTCCCTCTGGCAGCGCCGCCGGCTGGCTCATGGCGGGGGCGGCTGCGTCGCGCTGGGTTTGCGTCTTTTTAACCGACAGGTCCATGACAGGTGTCCCATTAATGTGTCATCGGGTGCCAACTTCTCAGCAAGCCCTGGGCCAACTGTCCGGACCACCTATAATCAATTGAAAACAAATGGAAAGTTTTTTAGAGGAGCCTTCCGCGCCCGGCAGGTCCGGGAACATCCGGCAATACCTGCTCCCCGTTCCCGGCAGATTCTGCCGGGATCAAGCGGCCATTGAGGCCGCAGCCAAGCGGCCGGACGGCCGCGCCCGGCGAGGGAAATACGACGAGCCGATTTATCGGCTCGGCGGTATCATAGCCTGCGGGTCACCAGTTCGGTGATTTCCGCGTCGGTGAGGACGATGGGATTGGTCTTCATGCTGCTGCCCCGGCTGTGGGCCACCACCCGGGCGACGTCGCCCGTCCCCAGGCCGTAGGCTCCCAGCCGTGGCAGACCCAAGTCCCGCACCCAGCGGCGCAGGACCTCGACCAGGGTGAACAGGGCGTCGTCCCTGTCGCCCGGCGGCCGTCCGGCCAGCAGGGCGCCGACCCGGGCGTATTTGTCCAGAGCCGGACTGTCCGGGCTCCGCGCCTTCAGCGCCCGGATGTTGATGTCGGCGGCCTCGGCGACCAGGGCGCCGCAGGCCACCCCATGGGGAACGGGAAAGAAAGCCCCCAGGGGGGACGCCAGCCCGTGCACCGAACCGAGCCCCGTCTGGGCCAGGACGATTCCCGACAGCAACGAAGCATAGGCCATCCGGCCGCGTCCGGCGGCGGCGGCCGTTTCATCCGTTCCGTCCCAGGCGGGAAAGAGTCCGTCGCGGAACGCCTCCATCCCCGACCAGGCCAGGGCGTCGGTCAGGGGATTGGCCCCGGTCGAGACGAAGGACTCCAGAAGCTGGGTAAAGGCGTCCATGCCGTCGGCGGCCAGCAGGGCGGGCGGGCACGAGGCCAACAGGGCCGGGTCCACCACCGCCACCCGCGCCACCAGGCGTTCGTCGCGGAAGGATTTCTTGTACCCGGCCTCGCCACGGGTGCTGAGGACGGCGTTCTTGGTCGCTTCGCTGCCGGTGCCGGCGGTGGTGGGCACGGCGACGAAGGGCAGGGAGGGGCCGAGGTAGGGACGCTCCGGACCGACCCCTTCCAGATGATCCAGGACCGAATTTCCGGGCAGAAGCAGCCCGGCCACCGCCTTGGCCGCGTCCAGGGCGCTCCCGCCGCCGATGCCCGCCACCACGTCGAAGCCGCCGCCCTTGTGCTCGGCGACCATCCCGTCGACGTCGGAGGGCGAGGGCTCCCCGGCCACCGCCACCGCCTCCCAGCCGATCCCGCGCGCCTTCAGGTCGTTCAGCAGACGGTCCCAATGGGGCGTGGCACGGAACGAACGCGCCCCGGTGACGAGCAGAACCCGCCGCCCCACGGCCGCGATCTCGCCCGCCACCGAGGCCACCTTTCCCTCGCCGAAGACGATGCGCGGCAATCTGGCGATGGCAAAAGGGGGGGTGGAAAAGGGGAGGATCACGCTCACTCCTCCGGGCACAGGCAACGGACTCCGACGCCCTCGCGCGGCTGGGCCATCATCTCGGCCACGGCATCGCGCCACGTCAGATAGTGGGGCGTCCGCTTGTGGGCGGCGGCATCCTCGGCGGAGGCGTAGGCCTCGTAGAGGATGAAGCGGGCCGGATCGTCGGGCATCTGGAGGACGTCGAAGCGGCGGTTGCCCGGCTCCCGGACCGATCCCAGATGATTGGCCCGGCTGGCGGCGATGAAGTCGTCGACCCGGTCCGGCTTCACCCGGACATGAACGAGCGTCACGTGCATGGAGGGTCCTCCCGCGAAGAAGCGCCGCGACGGCGCAGAATGGGAACGGCCGCCAGCAGCCCCAATGCCGCGACGGCCCCAACCCAGCCCAGCCAAGAACGAGGGGGCGTGTCGGGAACCGGCGAAGCGGGAGCGGCCGCCAGGACGGACTCGGGGTTCGCCGCCACCATGGCGGCGGCGGTCGCGTGGGCGTCCGCCAGCAGGGGCTCGAACGAGGCCTCGGTTTCGAACGGGCGGTACAGGTTGGCGCTGATCACCAGTCCCTTGAGCAGGGTGATGGACGTCATGCCGGCGACGGCCGTCTCCCTGCCGCCCATCTCGAACACCTCCAGGCTGGCGACGTGCAGGGCGTTGTCGTCCTTTCCGGCGATTCCTTGCTTGAAATGGGCGAGCTGGCCCAGGCCGGCGCCTTCGACGGCCTTGTTGACCGCGTTCCTCAGGGCGTCGCGGTCGAGCTTGGGCACGGACCGCTCCAGGTGGGTGATGAAGGCCCCGCGCGAGGTCCCGTCGAGCGGAACCTCCTTCCCGCCGGTCAGGGCCGTCAGAACATGGCCGTGGTGCAGAAGAACCCGCTCCCCCCCCGCCCGCCAGCGTTCAAGCTCGTCGCAGCGGGCATAGGCGAGGAGAACCCGGTTGCGGCCGGCGTTCCCCGCGCGCAGGCGGTCGATGAGGTCCGCCTCGTCCGCCCGGTCCCCGCCCAGGGCGCAGTATCCCGAGGGGGGGGAGAGCACGAGCTGCCGCCCCGCGACGGCGAATTCCCCGGCGGCGGTGGCACCGGACCACAGCAGCACGCCCGCGACGGCGGGCCATAGCAGCACGCCCGCGAGGGCCATTGTCCGATACATTGCGCGGGCTTTCAGCTTGACGGCTTCCACGCCGCCGCGTCGCGGCGCACCCGCTCCAGTTCCGGGGCGCGGAGACGCTTCGTCGCCTGGGCGCGCAGGGAGGGGAGCCGGGCCAGGGCGTCCTTGACCTCGGGGGCGTAGCCGCTCCACGACGGGTTGGTTTCCGCCGCGCGCAGACGCGGCTCGGCGACGGTCAGCCACAGGAGCGCCTCGGCCGGATCGAGGGCCACCCCCTGCCCCTTGAGAAGAAGGACCCCGAGGCGGTACTGGGCCAGGGGATTGCCCCGCGCGGCCGCCTTGGCGAACCAGTTGGCGGCCTCGGACAGATTTTGCGGCAGACCGTATCCGCTGCGATAGGCCTCGCCCAGGTTGTACTGGGCCAGGGGATTGCCCTGCTCGGCCGGCTTCCGGTACAGCGCGGCCGCCTGCCCGACGTCCCTCGGCGTCCCGACCCCCAGCCGGTGCATGTCGGCGAGGGCGATCTGGGCATTGGCGTCCCCGCCCGTCGCGGCGGTCTTGGTGACCTCAAAATCCTGCCGGTCCAGGGACGGATCGGCGGCGCCGCTCCCCCCGGCCCCGCCGGCGCAGGCCCCGAGAACCAGACAAGCGGCAATTCCAAGAAGACGAACGGCGCGCGTCATGGGCAAAACTCCCCAACCGGTCAACGATGCGCGGCCCAGTCTAATGCGGTTCCGCCGGGACGTGAACCGAAAACCTGCCGTTGTGGGGAGGGAAGGCGGGGGCCGCGCCCCGCCCCCGCCCCTTCGCCGGCCGGGATCAGTGGTGCATCCACTGACCGCCGTTGACGTCCAGGTTGACGCCGGTGATGAACCCGGCCTTCTCGGACGCCAGATAGGTCACGGCGGCGGCGATCTCGTCCGGAGTCGCGAGGCGCCGCATGGGGATGTGGGTCTTGATGTCCTCCAGGATGTCCTTGGGGACCTGGAGCATCATTTCCGTGGCGGTGTAGCCGGGGGAAACGGAGTTGACGGTCACCCCGTGCCGCGCCCCTTCCTGGGCGAGGGACATGCTCAGACCGTGCATGCCGGCCTTGGTGGCGGCATAGTTGGCCTGTCCGAACTGGCCCTTCTGACCGTTCACCGAGGCGATGTTGATGACCCGTCCGTAACCACGGTCCAGCATGCCGCCCCAGAACTGACGGGTGACGTTGAAGACGCTGTAGAGATTGACCTTGAGGACCAGGTCCCAGTTCTCGAAGGACATCTTCTTGAAAGCGGAGTCCCGGATGATGCCGGCGCAGTTGACCAGGACGTCCACCTGGCCGAGGGTCTTTTCCACCTCCTTGGCCATCTTCTCGCAGGAGGCGTAATCGGCGACGTCGGCCTCGAAGAGATGGACCTTGGCCCCGTGCTGCTTGCGCTCCGCCTTCCAGGCGTCGATCTTGCCGGCCTCGAACGGCGCGTAGACCGCGCCCACCGTCAGACCGTCCCGAGCGAACCCCTCGACGATCGCCGTTCCGAT
>JADGDA010000199.1 GCA_015228695.1 Alphaproteobacteria bacterium | reverse complement strand
TCCGGCCTTGGCTTTCGGCGCAGGAGCGCCGGCCCGCAGTCGCGGGCTTCAGCGGTCATTGTCAATGACCGCTGTATCAAGCGAGGCCGTGTTTCTGACAAGCCTTGCCGCAGACGCGCGCGCAGGCGCCGCAGCCGATGCAGGCACCGGCCCTGGTCACGACCATCACCTTGCGCTCGAACTCCTCGTCGTCATCGTCGTCGTCTCCGGCGGGGATGTGTTCGCCATCCTCGTTGACCCCCATCAGCATCATCACGCCCCGTCCGCACACCTTGAAGCAGCGGCCGCAGCCGATGCATTTGCCGGAGTCGATGTCCAACAGGAATTGGGGGTCCCAGGGGGTTCCGTCACGGGTCAGCGGCTGTCCGGCGGTCATGCCGGGGTTTCCTTCTGCTCGGCTTCCTTCAACTGGGCCCGCGCCTCGGCCAGGGCCTTGAAGGCAGAATGAGTTTCTCCGGCCACTTCCATGACCTGCTCCCAACCGAGGGGCAATTCCTCCGACAGATCGTGGAGGTCCATCTTCATCTTGGTGGCGCGGGCGTTGAGCTTTTTCACCCGCTCCTTGATCTCGGCGAGTTCGCTCATGCGTTGACCACCTCCGGGAAGCGGCGGATCATGGCGACGCCGTCGGCGACGAGCTTGGCTCCCTGTTCGGCCATGGCGGAGACGGTCTCGAAACCGAAACGGTGAACGTCGCGCAGGTGCTTGCTGATGACCACCAGACGGCCGGCGGTCAGGAGCATGCGCCCAAATCCCTCGTGGCTCATGTTCATCATCGGCGACGCGATCACTCCGGCTTCCTTCTCGATCGAAAGCCCCACCGCCTTGTAGAACAGCTCCAGCCGCCACAGGATATCGGGGTCGGGATCGCCCATAATCGGGATCCGGCGCCGCTGTTCCTTGGTAACGATGAAATCGCGCAGCAGTTCCTGGTCGCTCTTCTTTTCCCAGGCTCCGTGGGTATCCTGGGCCCGGATTTGCAGGATCAGGGCCCGGATGAACGGGCTGTCCAGGGCCGTTGTTTCAGTGTCGGTCATCGGGGGGTCTCCTCCTCCAGAAAGCTGGGTGACGCGCCGGTTTCCTCGGCCAGCAGCTTACGCAGCCAGGGCGGAGGGGTTCCGTTCAGCATGGTGCGGACGCGCTCCAGCACGTCCTCGATGGATTCGGGACCGGGCCGCTTGATCGGGTTGATCCTGGCCGCGATCACCCGCGCGGCGGCGGGACCGCCGATGGCGAGCACGAACAGCAGGGCGACGCCCTTCAACGCCTCCACCTTCGGACCGATGCGGTCGTCGCCGTCGTCGGCGTGCCGCCCGTCCTCTCCGGACACGCTGTCGAAGGCGATGGCCTCGACGAAGCGGTGACCCTCGCGGGACACATCGTAGATCGCGAACTTGCCGGCGCTGCCGAAGTGGGCGTTCAGCGACTTCATGTCGTGGGTGGCGATGGCGACCTTCATGTGTCCTCCCTGAGCCTGGGGTTGGCCCTGCCCGGCATCAACGAGCCGCAGGCGCCGCATGGGTTTCGCTCCGTTCCGTCAGGATGTTGGCGATCTCGAAGATCAGGCGGCAGGTTCCACGGTAACCGACGCCGACCTGATGGGCGGCCCCCAGCCGGTCGAAGATGGGAAAGCCCACCCGGAACAGCGGAATGCCGAGCCGCTCGGACGCCTGCCGGCCATGGGCATGGGTCAGGAGAAGATCGCATCCCCCGGCCCGCGCCTCCAAATCGCCCAGGTCTCCGACCACGACCTCGTCGGCCGGAACTCTGGCCAGCATCGGCAGATGGACCGTGGTGATCGCGGCGGTCATTCCCACCCCCATTTCCGCGAGCCACGATCCCAGCGCCAACAGGTGATCGGGCTCCGCCGCCACCGCCGCACGCCTGCCGCTGAAAGCAAAATGCCCGTCCAGCATGGCGTCGACCAGCCGGCTCCGTTGCCGGCGGAGCCGTTCCGGGACCGGGCGTCCGCTTGCCTCCGCCAAGGCCGAGATCAGGGCGTCGCTGGCCCGGAGGCCGGTCAGTCCATCAAACAAACGGTAGGGCACTCCGGTCTTCCGCTTCAACGCCTCGGCGGCCCAGCGCATGTGCTCCCCCACCGTGAGGGTGAGGATGGAGCGCCCCATTCCCCGGATGTCCTCCAGGGACGTCCCCCCCAAGGTCGCCCCGACCCATCGTTCGGGAACGTGCCCATCCAGGGAAAGGGACAGGTCGGGAAGCATGACCGGGCGCAGACCGAACGCCTCGACGATATCCTTTACCTCCTCCACGTCGCCGGGAGTGAAGTGGCTGGGGGCCAGCACGTTGACCTGCTCCGGATCGCGCCCAAGGGCCGGCGCCTCCACGAGTTGGTGGATCATCGCGGTGACCGCCTTCCCCCACCCCTCCTGAAGACCGCCGGAGAAGTCGGGGGTGGAGGCCAGGACCAGGGCGGTGTCGGCCAGCTCTGGCCGACGTTCCCGGATGATCCGCAGATCGCCGGGAAAGTCCTCCCCCCGCGTTTCCGTCAGTCCGGTGGTGAGAATCCCGATCACCTTGGGATGGGCGCGCTCGCGGATGTTCACCAGGGCCTGTTCGAGGTTGTCGAGACCACCCAGGACGGTGGTCACTTCGTTCATGGCGGTGGTCTGAAGGGGAATGGATTCCCGATAGTGGCGAACCATCAGCACCAGGGCGAAGGCGGTGCAGCCCTGGCTCCCGTGCAGCAGCGGCATGCAGCCGTCCAGCCCCATGAACGCCAGGGCCCCGCCCAAGGGGGCGCTGTGCTTCAACGGGTTGGTGGAACAGGCTTTCCCGGAATGAACGATGCGGGCCATGGTCAGTTCTCCCACGGTGCGGGTTGCCGGATCGCGGCCCAGACCGGGCTTGCCAGTTCCAGATCGATCCGGCGCACCAGTTCCACCATGCCGTCATAGCCGGCGTAGGCGTAGTGGCGCTCCTGATTGATGTCGAGCCAGGGGACGCGGGCCTTGAGGGCGATGAACTGGGTCCGCCCGCCCGACAACATGATGTCCGCCTCGCCGTCCTTCAGCATGCGGTACATCTCCCTGGGCGGGATCGCGTCGAACATGTTGGCGTCCTCGCCCATCACCGACCGGACCCGCTCCTTGTCGGCCTCGGTGGACTTGCGCACCGAGGTGCCGACCACCACCATCCCCACCTCCTGAAGGGCGGAGACCACGGACCAGCTTTTGACTCCGCCCGTATAGAGCAGCACCCGCTTGCCCCGGAGCCGCTCGCGGAAGGGAGCCAGCCGCTCCCAGGCGCGCTCCTCCTCGGCGGCGATCAAATCCTCGGCAAGGACCAGCAGGTCGGAGGAAGCCCCCTGGCGAACCAGCAATCCGGCCATGGCGCGCAGGGCGTCGGAGGTGTCGGAAATGCCGTAGAACGAGCCCTCGAAATAGGGGATTCCCCAACGCTCCTCCATCTTCCGGGCCAGGGAAATCAGCGCCTGGCTGCACACCATCATGTTGGCCCGGGCGCGGTGGGCGGCGGCGACGTCGGCATAACGGGCATCGCCGGTGATGCAGGCGCGCACCCGGATTCCCAGCCGCTCGAACAAGGGCTTCACCTGCCACAGCTCACCGGCCAGATTGTACTCGCCCAGGATGTTGATATCGCAAGGTCCGGCGTCGTCGGGCTCGACGGAGCCGATCACATGATCGAGCAGCGCCTCCCCCCCCAGCCTGTTGCCGAGGTTCTTCCCCCCGACGAAGCCGGGCGCGTTGACCGGGATCACCGGCTTGCCGAAGCGCAGGGCGGCATGACGGCACACCGTCTCGATGTCGTCCCCGATCAGACCGGGCACACAGGTCTGGTAGACGAACACGGCCGGAGGATCGTGGCGTTCGATCACCTCGCGGATCGCCTTGAACAGTTTTTTCTCGCCGCCGTGAATGACGTCCAGGTCGGAGAGATCGGTGGTGAGCCCGATGCGGTACAGCAGCGGGCCGGACGAGGCCGCGTGACGGTTGTCCCAACTGTTTCCGGAACAGGCGATCGGCCCGTGGACCAGATGGGCAGCGTCGGTGATCGGCTGAAGAGCGATCATCGCCCCGTCGAAGGCGCATCCCCCGGCCGCCGCGCCGGGAACCAACTGGCGGGCGGCACATCCCTTTTTCTTTTCCGACTCCGACTTGGCCCGGTTGCTGGCGCACGCCGGTTCCTCGAAAAGCCCCGCGACCTTGTGTTTCAGCATCGATCCCTCCGGCAACGGACTCTCGAAACCGCTCACCGGGGGGTGTTGCAACAGCGATGCCAACAGCTAATTCATTGAAAAACATTGATGAATTTTTCGTTGGCCCCGACGCTTCGCGACAACTGACAGGGTTTTGTCGCAAATCCGACAGCCCTGCGCACCAGGGCCCACGCACCGGGGAAAGCGAGGATTTGGTAGGGGAAACGGCAGGGGGCGAAGGCATATGCACACAAAATAAGCACTAAAAATAACTGCTTGCAAAGTGTGCAATCGACCGACCTAATCGACCCCGTGGACGGCTTCTCCAGGCCGCCACGGGATCGAGGAGGATGTCATGGGCGCATATGGCTGCGGAAAGGAAACTCTGTCTCTCGCCTCCATCTACGAGATCAGCAAGCTGTTGACCTCGTCCCAGACCCTGGAAACGGCTCTGCGCGACGTCATCAATGTTCTGTCCTCGTACCTCGAAATGCGCCGGGCCATGGTCGTGCTCAAAGGCGCGGACGGAAAGATGACCGTCCTCGCCGCCGCCGGCGCGACCCTGGAAGCCCTGCGCCGGGGCGAGGTGCGTCCCCCGGCCAAGGTCGCGAACGGAATTTTTTCGACGGGAATGCCCGTGGTCATCTCGACCGTCGCCGACGATCCCGAATTCGACGAGATGCCGGACGTCCTCGACGACGAGGTGGTAGCGGAAATCGGGGTTCCGATCAAGAACGCCACCGTCACCGTGGGGTTTCTCGCCATCGACCGCATCTGGTCCTCGGATCGTCAGGTCCGCATCGACAACGACGTCCGCTTCCTCACCATGGTCGCCAACCTGATCGGTCAGACGGTGCGCCTGTACGCATCCAACGTCCAGGACGGCCCGGCGGCCATGCCGACGGTCGT
>JADGDA010000198.1 GCA_015228695.1 Alphaproteobacteria bacterium | reverse complement strand
GTGCGCCTCGGAGAACAGCCGATCGGCTTCCTCTCCGCTTTTGCCGCTGGCCTGCATCGACAGCGCCCAGCCCCAGTTGAAGAAGATTTCCGCGCCCGAGGGGCGGAGCTGCGCCGCCTCGGCATACTTGGCGAAGGCTTCGGCGTACAGACGGTTCGACTCGTCCTCGTCCTGGGCGGCGCAAGCATGGTCGAACAAGGCGATGGCCCAGTTGTAGTAGGTTTCGTGCAGGTCCGGCTTGATCGCCACGGCCTGGGCGAATTTCCCGTAGGCCGCGTCGAACAGATGACCGGCCCTGGTGCCGACGGACATCTTGGCCTGATCGGACAGGGCGATGCCCCAGTTGTTGTAGGCCACGAACATGTCGGGACGGATCGCCACCGCGCGCGCGAACTTGTCGTAGGCGGCGGCGAGGAGGGACTCGGCGTCCACCCCCTTCCGCTCCGCCTGGGAAATCAGGCCGTTACCCCACTTGTAATAGACGTCGGCCAGATTGGCGTCGATGGCGAGGGCGGCGGTGAATTTCCTGTACGCCTCGGCATGCATCGCGTCGCCGGAGGACCCGGGGGTCATTTCCGCCTGATCGAGGAGGGCCGCGCCCCAACTCGTCAGGGCCTGGTGCATGGACGGCTGCAAGCCGAGCGCGGCGGCGAACGAGTCGTAGGCGGCAACGAAGCTCCTCCTCCCCATGCCGTCGGCGTCGAGCCGCCCCTTTTCCGCGAGATCGCGGCCCCGTTCCAGATAGGACCACGCCAGCACATCCACCGCCGAGGGAATGTCATCCACCAGGATTTCCTTGCGCCGGTCGATGACGGCCTCGAAATCGCCCTGAAGGAACTGGACCTCGGGCGCGAGGGTGGTCTCGTACTGGGCGGCGGCCTCGCTGATGGCGCCGCGGACGGACGCCCCGATGTCGATCGGGGCGGCATCCTTGGCGTGGGGGAAGGGCGCCAGCCGGGACAGGGCCTCCCGGGCGCGGGCCAAGGGTCTGGCCAGAACATCGGGGGGCGGACAGCCCAGGGCGCGGGCGATCCCCGCGAACAGGCGGTCCGCGTCGCAATCGGGGACGAAGTATGCGGTCTTGCGGGGGATGAACAGCTTCTCGCGCAGGACGTCGGGCACCGTCGGCCCGGTTCCGCACCAAAAGAGACCACGATCGAAGGCGTGGACCTTCCCCAGAAGATCGATCGTCGGGTCATTGTCGCCGCCGTACCCCGCGACGATCCACATGCGGTCGCGGCCAGCGTCCTCGAACAGGGGGGCGATCTGGGCGGCGTGCCATTCGTAATCCTCCCGCCCGCTCAGCAGAAGGGCGTTCCCGCGCTGGCCATGCAGGTGGACGACGGCCCTGGTCCCCAAGAGGCGGAAACGGAACCGGGGAGAGCCCGTCATGTCGTAGATGGGAGGCGTCACCCCCGCCAGGGCCAGGGCGCCGGCCAGCAACGGATCGAAATTGGTGGTCAGGATCGAATCGACGTATCCCGACACGAACAACTGGGCGATGGCGAGGTGGGCCACGTTCAGCCTGGCCTGGCCGAGGACGTCGGCGAACAGGGCCTGCCGGTCCCCCTCTTCCAGAGCCGCCAGGGTGGCGGCATAGCCCTTGGGGATTTCCGGCGAGGAAAAGGCGGCGGGAAACCGCTTCCGGGCGAGGGCGGCCATTTCCGCGGCCAGCGGAATCCCGGCCGACTTCGAACAGCCGGCCCCGAGCAGCAGGGTACAAGCCCCCCCCGTCCCACGGCCATCCCGCAGGGAGTCAACAATCTGCTCGACGGTGCCGTATTGTACCATCGTCCTTACCCGTTCCGGGCTTGCCGCGCGGAACTCCACGGGGCTGCTTGCCGCCCCGGCGCTCGGCCACTATACTCCGTTCCCATGAGCCACGTCCCGCCCCAATTTCCCCATCGGCATCTTTTAGGCATTCCCGGCCTTTCCCCCGGCGACATAGAGATGCTGCTCGACCTGTCCGACAGCTATGTGGAGAGGAACCGCAGCTCCGACAAAAAGCTGTCCACCCTGCGCGGGCGCACCGTCATCAACCTGTTTTTCGAAAATTCCACCCGCACCCGCACGTCGTTTGAATTGGCGGGCAAGCGCCTGGGGGCGGACGTCATCAACATGCAGGTTTCCACCAGCTCGGTAAGCAAGGGGGAGACCCTGATCGATACGGCGGTGACGCTGAACGCCATGCACCTGGACGCCCTGGTGGTGCGCCACCCCGATTCGGGTGCGGTGTCGCTGCTGGCGGAGAAGGTCAACTGCGCCGTCATCAACGGCGGCGACGGCAGCCACGAGCATCCGACCCAGGCGTTGCTGGACGCCCTGACCATCCGCCGGCGCAAGGGACGGCTGTCCGGGCTCCGGGTCGCCATCTGCGGCGACGTGCTGCACAGCCGGGTGGCCCGGTCCAACATCCATCTGCTCAACATCATGGGTGCCCATGTCCGGGTGGTGGCTCCGAAGACCTTGATTCCCTCCGGAATCGAACGGTTGGGGGTCGAGGTGTTTCACGACATGCGCGCCGGACTGAAAGACTGCGACATCGTGATGATGCTGCGGGTGCAGACCGAACGCATGCAGGGCAACTTCATTCCCTCGATCCGCGAATTCTTCCATTTCTTCGGCCTCGATTACGCCAAGCTGGAAATGGCGAAGCCCGACGCGCTGATCATGCACCCCGGTCCGATGAACCGGGGCGTCGAGATCGACTCCGACGTCGCCGACGACGTCGAACGCAGCGTCATCCGCGAGCAGGTGGAAATGGGCGTGGCCGTGCGCATGGCGGTCCTGGAAGTGCTGACCCGCACGGAGGGCGGCTGATGGCTCTGAACGCGACCGGGCGGGTCGCCTATGTCAACGCGCGCCTGCTGGACCCGGCATCCGGGCTGGACGAGCCGGGCGGCGTGCTGACGGACGGCGAGATTATCGTCGATTTCGGACCGGGCCTCGCCTCCCTCGACGTCTGCCTGTGCGACTACACCCAGGTGGTGGACTGCGGCGGGCACTGCCTGGCTCCCGGACTGGTGGACATGCGCATGCAGCTCCGCGAGCCGGGCGACGAGCACAAGGAGACCCTTGCCATCGCCGGGGAGGCCGCGGTGGCGGGCGGCGTCACCTCCATGGTCTGCCTGCCCAACACCCAGCCGGTGATGGACGACGCGGCGACCTTGGAATACGTCGCCCGCCGCGCGCGTCAGATCGGTCTTGCCAAGGTTTACCCCTATGGGGCCGCGACCAAGGGGCTCCAGGGCCTGGAGCTGGCGGAAATGGGCATGCTGGCGGCCTCCGGGGCGCTCGGGTTCACCGACGGCGTCCGCGCCATCGCCAATGCCCAGTTGATGCGCCGGGCGCTGTCCTACGCCTCCACCTTCGACCTGATGATCGTCCAGCATCCCGAGGAGCCGTCCCTGGTCGAGGGAGGGGCGATGAACGAGGGCGAACTGGCGACCCGTCTCGGCCTGCCCGGCATCCCGGTTTACGCCGAGGCCATCCTGCTGGAGCGCGACATCCGGCTGGTGGAGGCGACCGGCGGACGCTACCACGCCGGCCACGTCTCCACGGCCGAGGGGCTTGCCGTGATTCGCGGAGCGAAGGAAAGGGGGTTGCCGGTGACCTGCGACACCGCCCCCTTCTATTTCGGCCTCAACGAACTGACGGTCGGCGACTACCGCACCTTCGCCAAACTGTCCCCGCCCCTGCGCGGCGAGGACGACCGCAGGGCGGTGGTGGAGGCGATCAAGGAAGGTGTGATCGACGCCGTCGCCTCGGATCATGCGCCCCAGGACCAGGATTCCAAGCGCCGCCCCTTCGCCCAGGCGGATTTCGGCGGCATCGGGCTGGAGACGCTGTTGCCGGTCACCCTGGAGATTCACCACAACGGCCATCTGTCCCTGCTGGAGACGTTGCGGCTGGTGACGGAGGCTCCGGCCCGGCTGCTCGGACTCGACGCCGGGCGTCTGCGCCGGGGCGGGCGCGCCGATCTCACCCTGTTCGATCCGTACCGCCCGTGGATCGTCAAGGCCGACGAGATGGTCGGCAAATCGAGGAACACCCCCTTCGACGGGCGGCCGGTTCAAGGCCGCGTGTTGCGCACGGTGGTGGACGGACGCACGGTGTTTACGCGCGATGATTGAACTCGGACTGATCCATTTTTCGGCGGCCCTCGGGGGATACCTGCTCGGCTCGGTGCCGTTCGGACTGGTGCTGGCGCGGCTGGGCGGGCTGGGCGACATCCGCGCCATCGGCTCCGGCAACATCGGAGCCACCAACGTGCTGCGCACCGGCCGCAAGGATCTGGCGGCGGCGACCCTGATCCTCGATTCGGGAAAGGGGGCGGCGGCGGCCCTGATCGCCATGGCCCTCGCGGGGCATCAGGCGGCCCTGGCGGCGGGATTGCTGGCCGTCGTCGGCCATAATTTTCCCGTCTGGCTCCGGTTCAGGGGCGGCAAGGGCGTCGCCACCACCCTGGGCGTACTGCTGGCGACGGCATGGCCGGTCGGCGTTCTCGCCTGCCTGACCTGGGCGGCGACGGCGGCGGTGTTCCGCATGTCGTCCCTGGCGGCCCTGATGGCCCTGGGGCTGGCCCCGGTGTTCGCGTGGTTCCTGGCCACCCCGGGCCATGTGGTGGTGTTCGCCCTGCTCGCCGGCCTGGGGTTCGCCCGTCACCACGCCAACATCCGCCGCCTTCTCGCCGGCGAGGAACCCCGGATCGGGGCCAAGAAGCCGACGTGAGCGATTGGGACGCCCTCGACCGGGAAATCTGGTACTGGGCCGAGGCGGGCCGGACGGCCACCTTGTGGTGGCGCGACGACGACGCGACGTGGCCCAGCCCCGAAGTGCGCCGCCTGCTCTCCCTCGGAGCCTCGGCCGAAGTCCCGGTGGCGCTCGCGGTCGTTCCCAGGGACACGGGCCCGGACCTCCGCGATCACCTGCTCCGCCACCCGCTGGCCTCGGTTCTGGTGCATGGGTTCGGCCACGTGAACCATGCCCCGGACGGCGAGCCCCAGGACGAATACGGACCCCACCGCCCCCGTGATGTCCGCCTCCGCGAACTGGCTGAAAGCCGGCGACGGCTGGAGGATTTTCCCGGCTT
>JADGDA010000197.1 GCA_015228695.1 Alphaproteobacteria bacterium | reverse complement strand
CCGGACACGGTGAAGCTGTGCCAGAACTTGCGACGCGCGTGCGGACCTTCCGTCACCGTGAATTCGCAATCCAGCGACAGCACATCGCTGCCGGCGGTGGTCGAGGGCTTCAACAGCCCCCGGTCGGTCTCGAAAGGGCCATCGACCCCGCCGGGTCGGATGGTCATGGCCACCTTGGCGAAGCTGCCGTCGGGGATGATTTCGCTGGCCCGCATGGGCTCGGTGTCGTTCAGGTCGTACATGATGGGGGACTCCTTCAGATGCGGTTGATCTTGGCGAGCAGGTCGCCGAGGTTCGGGGCTTCGGTAATGTCGAGATGGCCGGAACGATCCTTCGCGGGCAGGCCGAAAGGATTGCCGGCGCGGCAGACGAAGCGGCGCTCGGTTCCGGTCTCCGGGGCATGACGCCAAGCCTCGCCGTCACGGTCGAACAGCGACAACGTCAGCACTTGGTCGACGATTCCCGGCAGTTCGCGGGCCGCCTTGCCGCCTTCCATCTGCGGCTGCTAGGTGACGCGGTTGAACTCATCGGTGACCTTTTCCAGGATGCCGACGAAGATCACCGTCTTGCCTGGTGCGTGCTGGAGATGCTTCAACAACGCAATCACCTCGCGGGCCAGCAAGCCATAGGCACCCCTGGTGTCCGGTTTGCCGGTTTTCTCGCTGATCGCTTCGGGCCGGGTCTTGGCCCAGGCCATGGCCTGACGGGTCAGGTCCGTGATGGAATCCACGAAGACGATCCGTTTGGTCGCCAGCCGCTGGGCGAGGTCCGGATAGGCGCCGGTCAGATGCTGGTGGTGGGCTTCGGAAAAGAACCCGTCCGCCGGCACCGAGGGATCGACCCCACCGATCAGGCAGGCGATGTCGAGCGCATCGGGGAAGGTGCGGATGGCGATGCTTTCGCCCGGCCAGCCCTGCACCGACTTCATGCCGGCCTCGAGATCGACGCAAACGGTCTCCTCGGGCGGCAGGGTGCGGAGCTGGCTGGTCTTGCCGCTGCCGCTGGGGCCGAACAGGGCAAGGGTCGTCTTGCCCTGGGCTTCGGTCAGCCGCTGCTCGGCGCTGACGATGCGCAAGGCCATCACGCGCCCTCCTTCGAGGTCGGGCCATCCTTGGAGGTCGAGATGATGTCGAGGATGCGGTCGGCTCCGACGGCCCCCTTCTTACGGGCCATGGTCGTCAACCGCTTCAGGGCGGACAGGCGGCCATAGGCCTCGTCGCATTCGGCGTCCAGGGCGATAATGGCGAAGGCCACCTCGTCCAGGGTGGCGTCCTCCAGCGGCTTGGTCACCGCGTCGCGGCGCTCGCCGATGGCCGGCACATGGATGGTGTCGGGCAGGGTATCGAGGAAGACGTGCTTGCGGACAACGTCCAGCTTGGTTTCCTTGGCCATGGTGGCCTCCTTGTGTTTGGGCCCGCCGGCCCGGTGGATTTCCGCGTCTGAAGGGATATCTACCGGGCCGGTTCGGGATTCGTCGGACGGTCAGGCGTCGGAGCCAAAACCGGCCGCCAGCAACTCCCGGCGCACCTCGGTCAGGGCGTCGTAGATGGTCGGTCGGGGCATGCCGGTGTCGCGCGACACCTCGGTCACTGTGCCGACCGATAGCCGGGTGCAGAGGGAGGAGAGATGGTGGGGAAGCCGGTCGAGCACGCGGGACAAGTCCCGCCGCAGGTCGGCGGCCTCGTTCCAGCGAAGCCCATGCGCGGCCCACAGGCCGACATCGTCGGGGGTGATGTCGCCCAAGGAGTACGAATCCTGGTCGTCATCGCCGAGCGGGGCATCCAGGCTGTCGTGCTGGAACTGGCTGCCCCGCTTTTCGGCCTTGGCCGCCTCGATCAAGGTGGCGACGGCATTCTCGACCACGCGGGCGATGAAGGTGTTGCGGCTGGCCCGGCCCGGATCGAAGTCGTCTAGCCGGCGGAGCAGGTCAAGCATCAGTTCCTGTTCGATGTCCTCGGCGTCCTGGGAGGGGAGGAGCCCGGTGCGGGCCAGTTGGCGGGCATGAAAACGGATTTTGGTCACGGCGTAGCCTTCGACGCCGTCGTAGCGGTTCCTGGAGAGCATGTGAGTTCGCCATCGCTGAATGGCGGGCGCTTGGCCCGATCACTCGCGACTCGCGAAAACTCACCGGAGGCTGGATTTGGTGGCCCGCCGAGGACGGGCGGGTCAGGAAAAACCGTGGATCGTCAATGCGTTAAGGCAATGGCGACGGTTCGAAAATATTTTCGGTTGGGGCTATGGGGGCCGGTGAAAATTCACCGGTGATTGCTTGACGCCTGAACGTCTGCCAGAATCAGCAGGTCTTGGACGACCTTTGAGGCAACGGGATGAAAATGGGGTGTAGCGCGCTCTGAGCGGCCGGGAAACTGGACGAATGGTCGCGTTCAGCTCTTGCGAGGCGCATAGAAGTTTTCTGAGAAATAGTCTATGACTTCAGCAGCTTGGGTCCCCTGCCGGAAACGTTTCTGCTCTTCGAAGTCGGTTGACGGGATCAGATGGATGAGTTGATTGTCAGCGTAGAGCGACAACACGGCCTCGGGATCCAGACCGCCGGACCGCAGCCCTGCCAAGTTGTTTCCTGCCTCAATAGCCGCTCCAATCATCACGTCGGCCAATTGCACGGCGGGGCTTGCCTTCGAGTCGACCTGTGTGACTTCGGCCAGCTTGAGCGGGAATTTGATGCTGGCGATCTCGGTCTGTCGAAACTCGATGTCCTGGTCGTGATCAATGAACCGTTGTAGAAGATCGTGATAGGTGAGCAGATTCTTGGATTGATCGTGCTCGACCCGATACGGGCCATCGGCCATCACTTCCATGCGGCTGATCAGGGACTGCAACACCACCAAGGTCGCGTCGGTGTTCACGCCAGGGTTCGCGATAGCGGAGAGACATTCGGACGCCGCGTACTGCGCTAGTGGCCCAAGCGCCTCTGGAAATGCACGCCACTTCGTCGCGCGCGTGGCCGCGACGAGCGCGTTTAGAGATACGGGCGTCTTCTCCTTGATCGCCTGCTGGAAGGACGCTAGCAGCCTATCGAAAGCTGGCTGGCCGAGCATGGTCGGACCGGCGACGGACAGCAGCGACGCCATAGCGTAGTTCTGCCCGTCCGCGTAGAAATTCATGCCGCGCTCGTAGTAAAACGGCTCGACCGCATAATCCACGAACATCAGCACCAGCAGATAGCGCTTGTCGCAGACATAGGTGACGCATTTGTGGTGGGTGAGAAGGTCGCGCTGGAGGGAGAGCAGGCGGGAGTGATTGGCGGGGCGACGCGATAGCGCACGATACTTGAGTTCCTGCGCCTGCAATTTCGGGAAGTGTTCTCTGATGAGGCATGCTGCGTCATCGTCGCTGATGGCGATTGCCGCTGCACCTTGGAAACGTTGTTCAGCGTTCAGAAGGTCGAAGCCCGTATAGCCACTCTCATCGATCCGAAAGCACTCCATGGTTGGCTCATTGGTCATGCGAGCGATCCTTTCGCACGAGGTGTGCTAAGTAAACATAGCATCAACCGTAGATCGAGTGTAGTGCTGGGCACAGTATGTGCAATCGCTAGAAATCTGGAAAATGTTCGGCCAGCACGGATTCTACCTCTATTCCACCAGCAACATCACTGCTTCGGCTTGACGAACCAGAACCGCGCCCGCTGCTGTTCCCATTCCATCGGGAACGGCTCCATCAGATCGGCCAGCGACAGCCCCTTCGGCGCCCGACCGTCGAGGATGGCCTCGATGATGTCGGGGGCCAGCAGGGTCAGGCGTAGGATGCGGGCGAGATAGGAGCTGCTGATCTTCTCCTTCTCGGCCAGATGGCGCACGGTGCGCACCTTGCCGGTCTCGATCATACCCCGCCAGCGCCACGCCCGGGCCAGCGCCTTGATCAGGGTGTCGTCGATGCGCGGCTGCGGCGCCGCCCAGTCGGTGGCGCCGTCGGGGGCGATGATCAGCTTGCGCCCACCTCGGCGTTTCAACTCCATCGGAACGTGGACCCGGATGGTCCGCCCTTGGTCGGTGAGGTTGGGTTTCATGCCGCGCAACACTCCTTATCCTGTAGGCTGGCCCGCAATTCGCCGACCACGGTGTCGAGGCCTTCGCTGCGAAAATGAATGTCCAGGCCGTCGGGCAGCAGCACAGCCTTCTGGACCATGAGTTGGAGAAGACGTCCCTGCTCGGCGGGGAACAACTCGTCCCAGACCTCATCAAGGCGGGCGAGCGCCGCCCGAACATCGCGTTCGGCCACCGTCGCGTCGGCGCCATGCAGGGTGCGCCATGTCCGTACCGCGACCTCCGGCGAGCGCACCATCGCCCGCAGTTGGGCGACCACCGCCGCCTCGGCCTCGGCCGCCGGGATGCTGCGCACCGTGCAGGTGTGGTGGCCATTCTTGGACGCCGACAGGCAGAGATAGTAGCGGTAGAGCTTGCCCTTGCGCCGCGTGAAGCTGGGCGTCATCGCCGAACCGCAATGGCCGCAGCGGATCAGACCTTTCAGCGGCATCGGCGTCTTGGCGCAGGTCCGGCGCGCCCGGGTGCGGGGGCTGACGGCCAGGATGTCGTGGACCTTTGCCCACAGCACCGGATCGATGATCGCCTCGTGCTCGCCGGGAAAGGACTGGTCCTTGTGGACGGCCTCGCCCAGGTAGACCCGGTTGCGCAGCAGCTTGTAGAGGAACCCCTTGTCGATGGGGATCCCCTGGCGCTGCCGACCGGACTGGGTGACCCAGCTTTTGGTCCGGGCCCCCTCGGTCCGCAATTCGCCCACCAACAGGGTGGCGGAGCCGATGCGGACGAAGCGCTCGAAGATGTCGCGGACCAGCGCCGCCTCCGGCCTGTTCACCACCAGCTTGCGGTTCTCGACGTTGTAGCCCAGCGGCGGGCAGCCTCCCATCCACATACCGCGTCGGCGGGAGGCGGCGATCTTGTCGCGGATGCGCTCGCCGATCACTTCCCGCTCGAACTGGGCGAAGGACAGCAGGATGTTGAGGGTCAGCCGTCCCATTGACGAGGTGGTGTTGAACTGCTGGGTGACCGAGACGAAGGAGATGCCGCGCTTCTCGAAGGTGTCGATCATCTGGGCGAAGTCGGTCAGTGATCGTGACAGGCGATCCACCTTGTAGACCACCACCACATCG
>JADGDA010000196.1 GCA_015228695.1 Alphaproteobacteria bacterium | reverse complement strand
GTTGCTTGCCCAGTTCCACACCCCACTGGTCATAGGGGTTCACCCCCCACACCATGCCTTGCACGAAGATCTTGTGCTCGTACATGGCGACCAGGGCCCCGAGGGTATGGGGATCGATCCGGCGCACCAGCAGGCTGTTGGTCGGACGGTTGCCGGGGAAGACCTTGTGCGGCAGCAGGGCTTCCAGTTCCGCCCCCTTCACCCCCTGTCCCTCCAACTCGGCGCGGGCTTCGTCGCGGGTCTTGCCGCGCATCAGGGCTTCCGTCTGGGCGAACACGTTGGACAGCAGGATCGCGTGGTGCTCGCCCAGGGGGTTCTGGCTGTTGGCCGGGGCGATGAAGTCGCAGGGAATCAGGCGGGTCCCCTGATGGATCAACTGATAGAACGAGTGCTGGCCATTGGTGCCGGGCTCGCCGAACAGCACCGGGCCGGTGGCGTAATCCACCTCCTCCCCGTCGCGGGTGACCCGCTTGCCGTTGCTCTCCATGTCCGCCTGCTCCAGATAGGCGGGGAGGCGGTGCAGGTACTGGTCATAGGGCAGCACCGCATAGGACTCGGAGCCGAAGAAATTCACGTACCAGACCCCGATCAAGCCGAGAAGGACGGGGATGTTCGATTCGAGCGGGGCGGTGCGGAAATGCTCGTCCATGGCGTGGGCGCCGGCGAGCAGTTCCTCGAACCTGTCGAAACCGATGGTCACCGCCACCGGCAGCCCGATGGCCGACCACAGGGAATAGCGTCCGCCGACCCAGTCCCAGAACTCGAACATGTTGTCGGTGTCGATGCCGAAGGCGGCTACCGCCTTGGCGTTGGTGGACAGGGCGACAAAGTGCCTGGCCACGGCGGCATCGCCCAGCTTCTCCACCAGCCAGGAGCGCGCGCTCTTGGCGTTGGTGAGGGTTTCCTGGGTGGTGAAGGTCTTCGAGGCGACGATGAACAGGGTGGTTTCCGGGTTCAGTTTCTTGCAGGTCTCGGCGATGTGGGTGCCGTCCACGTTGGAGACGAAGTGGGGCCGGATCTCCGGATGGTGGTAGGGCCTCAGGGCCTCGGAGATCATCACCGGCCCCAGGTCCGAGCCGCCGATGCCGATGTTGACGATATCGGTGATGCGCTGGCCGGTGGCGCCCTTCCAGGCCCCGCTCCGCACCGCCTCGCAAAAGCCCTTCATCTTGGCCAGCACGGCGTTGACCCTTGGCATCACGTCCTCTCCGCCCACCCGGATCGGGCGGTTGGAACGGTTGCGCAGGGCGACGTGCAGAACCGCGCGGCCTTCCGTGGTGTTGATGACCTCGCCGGAGAACATGCGGTCGCGCCAGCCCTCCACGTCGCGCTCGCGGGCGAGTTGCAGCAGAAGACGCAGGGTCTCGGCGGTGATCCGGTTCTTCGAGTAGTCCAGCAAGATGTCGCCGAGGCGGGCCGAGAAGGACTCGAAGCGTTTGGGGTCCTGCGCGAACATCTCGCGCATGTGTACGGCCTTGACGGACTCGTAATGGGTCTTGAGGGCCTTCCACGCGGGGGTCTGGGTCAGCGATGCCATGAATCAATCTCTCCGAAATCGACGGGTCGCAGGGTTTTAGCAGACGCAGCCGGAGCGGTCACGTTTCCGTTGCGGAATTTTCCCCGCCGCGAAGAACACGCCGCCCGGAAGCGGGGCGGGGGCGCCGGTGGTGCGCGGATAGGTGAGCGGCAGGCCGCGCAGGCTGCGGATGGCCAGGTAGGCGAAGGCCTGGGCCTCCAGGGCGTCGCCGTTCCAGCCGACCGCCTCGACCGGGTCGACCGGGACGCCGAGGCGGGCGCGCAGCTCGCCCATGATCGCGGGATTGCGGCGTCCCCCGCCGCAGACCAGCCACCGCTCCGGGGGCTCGGGCATGTGGTCGAGGGCCCTGGCCGCCGCCAGCGCCGTGAAGGCGGCCAGGGTCGCCGCGCCGTCCTCGACGCTCAGGCCCTCCCCCTCCGGCCCGAGGCGGAAGTCGTTTCTGTCGAGGGATTTCGGAGGGGGCCTGGAAAAATAGGCATTGTCGGCCAGCCCGCGAAGCACCTCCGCGTTCACCGTCCCGGCCAGGGCGAGCGCGCCGTCGCGGTCGAAGGGCCGTCCGCCGCGCCGCGCCACCCAGTCGTCGATCAGGGCATTGCCGGGGCCGGTGTCGAAGGCGATCAGGGCGTCGTCTCCGTGATCCGGCCCATGACTCGGCTGGGGTTTCCCGATCCAGGTCACGTTGCCCACCCCGCCCAGGTTGAGCACCGCGAGGGGGCCGGACCGCGACCGGCCGAGCCGGGCCGCCAGCGCCCCGTGGAAGACCGGCACCAGGGGAGCCCCCTCTCCCCCCGCCGCCACGTCGGCGGCGCGGAAATCGCAAGCCACGTCGATTCCGGTCTCCCGCGCCAGCAGGTGGCCGTTGCCGATCTGCCAGGTCAGGCCGATGTCCGGGCGGTGCAGGACGGTCTGGCCGTGGAATCCGATCACGTCCACCTGCGACGCCTCCAGCCCGGCTCGCTCCAGGAGCGTCCGCACGGCCTGAGCATGGAGCAGGGTCAATTCGTGCTCCACCTGTAGGACCGGGGCCGTTCCGGCAAGAACGGCGCGCAGGCGCAGCCGCATGGCGTCGTCATAGGGGAGGGTGAAAGCGGGTCCGAAGGCCGCGATGGCGATGCCGTCGCTTTCGATCACGGCGATGTCGATCCCGTCGAGGGAGGTGCCGCTCATCAGTCCAATGGCGCGGAGGGGGCGGGGGGCTGGGGGGGGCATGCGCTCCTCGGGAATCGGCGGTTCCTTCGGAATTCATCATTGATGCGCGGGGAATTGTCACTATAAATTCCGGGACTTTCCCCACGCCCCTTGCCCGGATTTGTCCATGACCCACCTTCGGAGCGATTTTCTGCGCACGATTTCGGCGCGCGGCTATGTGCACCAGTGCACGGACCTCGACGCTCTGGACGCGGCCATGGCCTCCGGCCCCGTGGTCGGCTACATCGGCTTCGACTGCACGGCGGACAGCCTGCACGTGGGCAGCTTGATCCAGATCATGCTGCTGTCCTGGTTGCAGAAAACCGGGCACAAGCCCATCGTCCTGATGGGGGGGGGGACCACCAAGGTGGGGGACCCTTCCGGCAAGGACGAAGCGCGCGCCCTGCTGGACGACGCGGGAATCGCCCGCAACATGGAGGGTATCCGGAACATCTTCTCCCGCTTCCTGACCTTCGGCGAGGGGGCGACGGACGCCGTCATGGTCAACAACGCCGACTGGCTGGACCATCTGAACTACATCGCGTTCCTTCGCGACTATGGCCGCCATTTTTCGGTCAACCGGATGCTGACGTTCGATTCGGTCAGGCTCAGGCTCGACCGGGAACAACCGCTGTCCTTCCTGGAATTCAATTACATGGTGTTGCAGGGCTACGACTTCCTCGAACTGGCCCGCCGCCACGACTGCCGCCTGCAACTGGGCGGGTCGGATCAATGGGGCAACATCGTCAACGGCATCGACCTGACCCGCCGGGTCATCGGCCGGGAGACTTTCGGCCTCACCTCGCCGCTGATCACCACCGCCTCGGGCGCCAAGATGGGCAAGTCGGCGGCGGGGGCCATCTGGCTGAACGCGGAACGCCTCGGCGCCTACGAGTACTGGCAGTTCTGGCGCAACACCGAGGACGGCGACGTCGGCCGGTTCCTGCGGCTGTTCACCACCCTGCCGCTGGAGGAGGTGGAACGCCTGGAGCGTCTGGGCGGAGCCGGCATCAACGAGGCGAAGAAGGTGCTCGCCAACGAGGCCACCCGTCTCGCCCACGGCGAGGAGGCCGCCGCCGCCGCCGCCGAGACGGCCCGCCGCACCTTCGAGGAGAGGACGACGGGCGAGGCGCTCCCCTCCATCACGGTGCCCCGGTCCGAGCTTGCCCAGGGAGTCGGGCTGCTGGACGCCATGCGCCGGGCCGGGCTGGTGCCGTCCAACGGGGAGGCGCGGCGGATGATCAAGGGCGGAGGCGTCCGCGTCAACGACCGCCCGGTCGCCGACGAGGGCCGCGTTCTCTCCGAGGCCGACCTCGAAGGCGGACTGATCAAGATTTCGGCGGGGAAAAAACGTCACGCGCTGGTGCGTCCGGACTGATACGGGCCGACGTGCGCGCGAAGAGAAAGCAGTGCTCGGTGACGTCCCGGCATTCTTCCGGCCAGTCCTCCGGATAGTCCATCGTCTCGGCGACGACATATTCCAGGACCATCCTGAATCCGCAATTCGCCAACGTCGACAGGATCCTGTCCTTGTTGACGACCCACATCGCGACCTTTCCCGCCTCACCAATGTCCTGGATGCATCCGAATGGAGCGTGGGGAGAGCAACAGGTTCTACCAATGAACAAGAAATTGAAGTCGATCATTGATACGTTTTTCAAAAACGCTTCCACATCTTTAATGTAATGGATGACTGAGTTGCATATGATGATGTCGTAGGTGTTTCCATTGACGTCGTCAAGGCGATTAAAAAGGGCGCTGTCGGTGTGATACAAAGGATTCTTCGCGCGGAACCCCGTAAACTCAAGATTTTCTATGGATGCGAGAGACTTGAATATCTTATTGTTAATATCAGAATCGACAATGTGGTACGTAATGAGTCCCCACTTCTCTTGTGGGATAAGGGATATATAGTCCGCCGCGATCTGACCGATGCCGCCGCCTATGTCCAATATTCTTAATTTATTATTTTCAGTCAATATATGTCGAGCAAGAACGGATAATTCGTGAATGTATCGCATAAGCTTATGTTCTTTGTAGAGCACATTGTGATGCGCATGAAGAATCCGTGTGCATTCGGCAACCCACTGTTCGGTGTCGAACCCGGATGTCTGTTCGTCAACGGAGCCGCCGTTGCCGATAAACCGCTCGATCTTGTAGCCAGTTTTTCCGGTCATTGCGTTTTTCCCGGGTGCTCGATATTCGTGGCGGGACGGCCCGCCCGCCTGTCCAATGCAGGTTGGAATGCGCGCCCCCGCAATTTTTCGCAAGCCGCATAATAAAGTTAGCTTTTGCAGATTCAATATCCAGCACAACAACCAAAGATCGTCATGCGCGGGCTTGACCCGCGCATCCACGGGCCTCCTTCCGGCTCGGGCCGGATGGCGAGGCGTGGGTGGCCGGGTCGAGCCCGGCCAC
>JADGDA010000195.1 GCA_015228695.1 Alphaproteobacteria bacterium | reverse complement strand
AACGCTGGCCTTGACCGCCTGCGATACGTGGTTCGGAGCGACCAAGAAAAACGTCCTCAAAGGTGAGCGCGTCTCCGTCCTGGCCCACGAGCGGGCCTTGAAGCCCGTCCCCGACCTTGCGGAAGCGGTCAGGCTCCCCCCCCCGAGACGCAACGCCGCTTGGCCGCAGAGCGGGGGGCAGAGCGGCCACGCCATGCATCACCTGGAGCTTTCCGACACGATCCGGCGCGCGTGGACCTCCTCCGCCGGATCGGGATCGGATTCGCGGGATCGTCTGATGAACGGCCCCGTCGTCGCCGACGGCCGCGTGTTCGTCATGGACACCGAAGCGAGGGTCACCGCCTTCGACGCCAAGAACGGCGACCGGCAGTGGTCCGTCAGCCTCATTCCCGAGGGGAAGGACTCCGCGTCCCTGATGGCGGGCGGCCTTGCCTTCGACAAGGGGCGCGTGTTCGCGAGCAGCGGCTTCGGGGAGGTCGCGGCGCTCAAGGCCGACACCGGGGCCCGCATCTGGCGCAGAACGCTGGGGGTCCCGTTGCGCGCGGCGCCGACGGTCAGCGGCGAGCGGGTGTTCGTCGTCAACAAGGAGAACGAATTGCGCGCCCTGGCGGCCGAGGACGGGCGCGACCTCTGGACCCACTCCGGCGTCGTGGAAACCGCGAGCCTTCTCGGAAGCCCGAGTCCCGCCGTCGAGGCCGGGGTGGTGGTGGCGGCCTTCTCGACCGGGGAACTGATCGCCCTCAAGGTGGAAAACGGCAGCGTCGTCTGGTCGGACACCCTGACCGCCATCCGCAGGACCGACGCCATGTCCAACATGAGCGACATCCGTGGCCAGCCGGTGATCGATCGGGGCCGCGTGTATTCGGTGGGCCACAGCGGCATCATGGTCGCGATCGATCTGCGCACCGGACTCCGCCTGTGGGAACTGGAAGCGGGCGGGACCCATCAGCCCTGGATCGGGGGCGATTATCTCTACCTCCTGACCAACGACTCGGAACTGACGGCCGTCGAGGCCCGCAGCGGCCGTGTCGTCTGGGTCACTCCCCTCCAGAACTGGGAGGACCCGTCCGACAAGGACAACCGCATCCTATGGACCGGTCCCGCGCTTGCGAGCGACCGCCTGATCGTAGCCGGCTCCCACGGGGAGGCTTTGTCCATTTCCCCCTACACGGGCCAGATCCTCGGCCGGGAGGAGATGCCGGCGGGGGTGACGATCGCCCCGGTCATCTCCGACGGAACGCTCTACTTCCTGACCGACGACGCCGACTTGGTCGCTTACCGGTGACAGAAGAACGCCCTCTCGCCGGGGACATCGTCGTCGCCATCGTCGGACGTCCCAACGTCGGCAAGTCCACGCTGTTCAATCGGCTGGCCGGGCGAAGGCTGGCCATCGTCCACGACCAGCCGGGCGTGACCCGTGACCGTCGCGAGGCCCAGGCAAGCCTGGGGGGCATGTCCTTCATGGTCATCGACACCGCGGGATTGGAGGAGGCCGACGTGTCCTCGCTGGAGGGACGCATGCGGGTTCAGACCGACCGCGCCATCGCCGAGGCCGACGTGGTGCTGTTGCTGATCGACGCCCGCGCCGGAGTGACGCCCGCCGACGCCCATTTCGGCGACCTTCTCCGACGGGGGCACTCTCCGGTGATCCTGGTCGCCAACAAGTGCGAGGGGGCGGCGGGGCAACCCGGACTGTACGAGGCCTATTCCCTGGGGCTCGGCGATCCGGTGCCGATTTCCGCCGAGCACGGCGAGGGAATGGCCCTGCTGGCCGAATGCCTGCTGCCCCACGTCGAGGCCAGGGAACGGCTGGACGCGGCGGCGACGGATAAGGATGAGGGTGAGGATAAGGATGAGGGGGAAAAGGAGGAGGCGGACGAAGGTCCGCTCCAACTCGCCATCGTCGGCCGCCCCAACGTCGGCAAATCGACCCTGATCAACACCCTTCTGGGCGACGAGCGGATGTTGACCGGGCCGGAGGCCGGGATCACCCGCGATTCCATTTCCATCGACTGGAGCTATCAGGGCCGGAGGATCCGGCTGGTGGATACCGCCGGCATCCGCCGCCGGACCAAGATCACGGCGGAACTGGAACGGCTGGCGGTGGCCAATTCCCTCCAGGCCGTGGACTTCGCCCAGGTGGTGGTCCTGCTCCTGGACGCCGCCGCCGTGCTGGACCGCCAGGACCTCACCATTGCCCGCAGGGTGATCGATGAGGGACGCGCCCTGATCGTCGCCGTCAACAAGTGGGACATCGCCGCCGACCGCGCGGGGTCCCTGCAACGCCTGAACGACCGGCTCCAGACCTCCTTGCCCCAGGTCCTGGGAATTCCCACCGTCACCCTGTCGGGCCTGACCGGCCAGGGGGTGGAGCGGCTCATGGCCGAGGTTCTGCGCATCCGCGCCGTTTGGGGCAGCCGGGTGCCGACCTCGGCGCTCAACCGCTGGCTCGCGGGGGTGCAGGAACATCACCCGCCGCCGATGGGGAAACATGGAAAGCGCATCCGCATGCGCTATATGACCCAGATCAAGTCGCGGCCGCCGACCTTCGTGGTGTTCACGAGCCGCCCCGAGGACGTGCCCGACGCCTACGTCCGCTATCTGGTGAACGGCCTCCGCCAGGATTTCAATCTGCCCGGCGTTCCCATCCGTCTGTATCTCCGCCGGAGCGAGAATCCCTTCGCTCCGTCGTGACAGGTGGCACGCCGGAAACATGCGTGACAGGTGGCACGCCGGGAACATGGCTGGGCTTGGAGAGGATATACCAAGCCACGACCGCCATGAACGACGCCATGGCCGCCATCCCCTGCCAAGGGGCCGACGAAAACAGGACGACGTAGATCAGGCTGGCGACCATCCCAGAAACCGCCGCGATCTTGGCAACGACCGGGATCACCCGGTGCTGGTCCCACTTCCGCAACGGCGGACCGAACAGCCGGTGGTGGAAAAGCCATGCGTGGAACCGTTCCGAGCTGCGCGCGAAACACCACAAGGCGACGATCATGAACGGCGTCGTCGGCAGAACCGGCAGGACCACCCCCAGCAGCCCGAGACCGACGAACACCAGCCCCAGCACGAAGAACAGCGGACGATGCAACGATCCAGGCTTCATGCCGCGACGTCAGTCCAGAAAAACCGGAGTGGAATCGGCATCAAGCACGTCCTCGTCCACGCCGTCACCGCTCAGAAAACGCACGCCGATGCCGCGCAGATAGGTGGCGAGGGTGTGATTGCCGACACCGTGGGTATAGAGCTTGAGCTGGGACAGCTCGACACGGCCGAAAAACGCCTTCAGATGGGCCGAGACCGCCGCCATGGGCCATGGCTTGTTGAGAAGGTCCACGGAGACGCCGGTGTAGTTGCAGGTCGCGTACAGCGTCAGGTTGGTGGCACTCAACGGCACCCGGACGTGGCAGGCGAGACAGAACGGATGCAGGACGATGGCGACGTCATCGAGCAGCGAAAGCCGATGGTCCCCGGCAATATTGGTGACCTCGAAGATGACGTTGGCGCGCTTTTCCGGGGACGCCAGCCGGCAGAGACTCGCAAACTCGGAGGCGATTTCCTTTCTCGCCAGGACGGCCCCGTTGACCGGGATGATGACCTTCGCGTCGGAAGCCTCGCTCCTCAACTGATCGGCCTTTTTCATGCCGAACTTGATGACCCGCCCCATGTTGAACACGACGAACGCATCGTCATAGAATTTGCCCTCCGCCCCCAGGGCCAGGAACGCCGCGTCCTCGAATCGGGAGCCGTCCGGGCGATGGAGCGAAGGGCGAAGGTAGAACGTGTTGACGGACCCGGCGCGATTGTCGAACACGGGGACGAAATCGACCGAAAACTTGCCTTTTTCAGGACCCAGCGCCATATCCACCCGTCGTCTGATTCAAATCGATGGTAGGGGCGGCGAGACTCGAACTCGCAAGGCATCGCTGCCACTGGATTTTGAGTCCAGCGTGTCTACCAGTTCCACCACACCCCCGGAGACGGGTTGATCCTTGTAGCACAGATTTCCCGCCTGTCCAGCGATAGCCGCGCTTGGATATGTACGTTTACCCCGGAGCGGACTAGAATACGCTGGCAGAGTCGGGGATACCGCCCGGGGGAGTGTTGCGGCATGGTCTTGCCAAGGTCAGAACGGTCGGGTTCCGGGAGAGCGAACTGGTGGTGAAGACGGTCGAACCGGGGCGCCTGGAGGGCGTTCAGCTCCTTTCCGAGCTTTCCCCAGAGGAGATTGCCGATGTCTCCGCGATGTGCAAGTGGTCCCTGTTCGCGGAGGAAGAGCAGGTTTTCGACCAGGAACACGCCGGACGGGACGTGTTTTTCGTCGTCAGCGGGGCGGTCCGGGTTCTCACCTTCACCCCCAGCAAGCGCGAGGTCGCGCTGGCCGACATTACCAAGGGGGATTATTTCGGGGAGTTGTCGGCCATCGACGGCAAAAGCCGCTCCGCGCGCGTGATCGCCGTCGAGGAAACCCTCATCGCCTCGATCGAGGGCAAGGATTTCATCGCCCTGATGTACAAATATCCGTCGATCGCGGTCAGGGTGGTCAAACGTTTCGCTCACATCATCCGGACCCTGGACGCCCGCGTCACGGACCTGAGCACCCTCAGCGAGAACCAGCGGGTTCTGGTGGAACTGGTGCGGATCGCCAAGCCCGATACCCGGAGACCCGGCGTGTGGGCGATCACGGACATGCCGAACCACAAGGAAATCGCGAGCTGGGCGGGAACGAGCCGCGAGGTCGTCGCCCAGACCATCGGGGAATTGGCCCGCGACGGCGTGGTCGAGCGGCGGACGATGGGGCTCCTGATCAAGGATTGGGGGCGTCTGCAACTGATGGCGCGCGTGTAAGAGTCCATCCGGAAATAAATGGAATGTTTTCAATATGTTGGCCAACGCCCTCGTCATTCCCGCGAAAGCGGGAATCCATGGCCACCACAGAACTCCGGCGTTGGCACGAACCCCCGCTTTCGCGGGGGTGACGAATAACGCTTTGAAAAACAATATGTTGTTTCCGGACGGACTCTGAAAGGGCGCCGTGAAGATAAAGGGGGTGACGTGACGAAAGTCACTGCGAAACTTCGGACGATGGGACATGGATACATTTCGGGGCGCAATGTGTTCAGATGATCTTAATGTTTTTGCCTGATG
>JADGDA010000194.1 GCA_015228695.1 Alphaproteobacteria bacterium | reverse complement strand
GGATGCCCTCCAACCGTATCGGCAACAGGGCGTTGCCTTCGGTCGGCGGCATTTCCTCGCGCCGGGTGAGTTCGCTCGAAGCCAGCAGCCCGGCCAGGACCATGGCCACCGTTTCAAGGGTCTCGACCTCCTCGTCGAGATAGTCGCGCTGGCTGAGGCTCTGCACCACCAGCACCCCGATCACCCGCCCGCCGTGGATGATCGGAACGCCCAGCAGCGAACGGAACGACTCCTCGCCGGTTTCCGGGCGGTAGACGAAGCTGGGATGGGACCAGGCGTCGGCCAGGGCCAGGGGCCGCGCGTGCGCGGCGATCTCGCCCACCAGTCCCTCGCCCAGGCGCAGATGGGTGGTGTGAACCGCCGTCTGTTTCAGACCCTCGGTCGCGAAAAGCTCCAGCATCTCGCCGGCGCGTCTGACGTAGCAGGAACAGACCTGCGTTCCCATCTCCTCGGCGATCATGACGACGATCTTGCCGAGGCGTTCCTCGGCGGTCCCGGCCGCGGCCATCATATCCCGCAATCGTCCCAGTATGCGACGTGAAGCGGAAAGAATGGCCGCCGTCATCAGGCCTTGGCCTTGGAGGCCGATCGCGCGGAAAGGGCGTCCACCGCCTGATCCACCAAGGTTTCAACGATTTCCGCGACGCTCTGCTCGGCGGTGACCATGCCGACGCTCTGCCCCGCCATGAGCGACCCATGCTCCACGTCGCCGTCGATCACCGCCCGCCGCAAGGCCCCCGCCCAGAAATGCTCGATTTCGAGCTGGGCCTCCTTCTGCGACAGTTCCCCATTGCGGAACCTCTCGATCACCCGGCGCTGGGTGTCCTGGAACAGCGCGGTTCCCTTGTTGGTCAAGGCCCGCACCGGGATCACCGGGAACTGGGGGTCGATCTGTACCGTCGGCACCGCATCCCTGGCCGACGCGCGGATGAACGCATGCTTGAAGTTGGGATGGGCGATCGACTCGGCCGCGCAGACGAAGCGCGTGCCGAGCTGGCAGCCCGCCGCCCCCATCTCCAGATAGGCCAGCATGGCCTCGCCGCGCCCGATTCCGCCGGCGACGAAGACCGGGCAGTCCGGCACCTCCGGAAGAATTTCCTGGGCAAGAACGCTGGTCGCCACCGGGCCGATGTGCCCCCCCGCCTCTGACCCCTCGATCACCAGGGCGTCCGCCCCCGACCGGATGAGCTTACGCGCGAGAACGAGCGCCGGGGCGAAACAGAGGACCTTCGCTCCCCCGTCCTTGGCCTGACGGATGGAAGCGCTGGAGGGCAGCCCGCCCGCCAGAACCACATGGCTCACGCCCAGTTCGCCGCAAACCCCGATCAGCGCTTCAAGCTGGGGATGCATGGTAATCAGGTTGACGCCGAAGGGATGGGTGGTCATGGCCTGGGTGGCCCGTATCTCCTCCGCCAGCAGATCGGGCGACAGGGAGCCACAGGCCAGAACGCCGAAGCCGCCCGCATTGGAAATGGCGGAAACAAGGGTCCGCTCCGACAGCCACGACATGGCCCCGCCCATGATGGCGTAACGGACGCCGAGGAACTCGCGCCCGCGATGCCACAGACGGTCCAATTGCTCCCGCGCGCTCGTGCTCATGTGCGTCATGTCCGGATCAACCCGCGTCCAGTCCATAGGCGGAATGCAAGGCGCGCAACGCCAGCTCCGTGTACTCCTCGGCGATCAGGACGCTCACCTTGATCTCCGAGGTCGAGATGACCAGGATGTTGATCCCACGCTCGGCCAGGGTCCGGAACATGGTCTGGGCGACCCCGGCGTGGCTGCGCATGCCGACCCCGATCACCGAGACCTTGACCACGTTCGAGTCGGGCACCAGCCGCTCGAAGTGCAGGGTTCCCCGCTGATCCTCCAGAACCTTGATCGCCCGGTTGAGGTCGGCTTTACCCACGGTGAAGGTCAGGTCGGTCGTGCTGCCGTCCTCGGAAACGTTCTGGACGATCATGTCCACGTTGACGTTGGCGTCGGCCAGGGGGCCGAAGATGGCCGCGGCGACGCCGGGCCGATCGGCCACCTTGACAAGGGTAATCCTGGCTTCATCCCGACTGTAGGCGATGCCGCTGACCAGTTGTCTTTCCACGATCTCATCCTCGTCACAGACCAAGGTTCCCGGAACGTCCTCGAAGCTCGACAACACCTGGAGCCGGACCCGGTACTTCATGGCCATTTCGACCGAACGGGTTTGCAGCACCTTGGCGCCGAGCGACGCCAGCTCGAACATTTCCTCGTAGGTGATCTTGTCCAGTTTGCGCGCCTTGGCGACGATGCGCGGGTCCGTCGTGTAGACCCCGTCCACATCGGTGTAGATGTCGCACCGCAGGGCATCGAGAGCCGCCGCCATCGCCACCGCCGACGTGTCCGATCCGCCGCGCCCCAGAGTCGTCACCCGGCCGTCGGGACCCAGTCCCTGGAATCCGGCCACCACCGCCACCTCCCCGGCATCGAGCCTCGCCCTCAACTCCGCCGTCTCGACCGACAGGATGCGGGCCTTGCCGTGGGCGTCGTCGCTGCGGAGGGGCAACTGCCAGCCCAGCCACGACCGCGCCGGAATCCCCAATTCCTGCAAGGCGATGGCCAGCAGGCCGGAGGTGACCTGCTCCCCCGTCGCCACGACCGAGTCATATTCCTTCTGATCGCAGAGCGGGGCGATCTGGGCGCAATACTCGACAAGCTGATTGGTCACGCCCGACATGGCCGAGACCACGACGACCACCTGATTCCCGGCATCGACCTCCGCCTTGACGCGCCGGGCGACATTCCGGATGCGGTCGATGGAGCCAACGGACGTGCCACCGAATTTCTGAACAACGCAAGCCATGAGGATCGCCTCTTGAGAACGGCTTCCACCAACAGAGCCGAAACGGCGCGCGGGCGGGGGCGAAAACGTCCCAGGGGCCCAGACGAGGCCTTGTTGCCGCCCGCAAGCGGCGTATACATATTCCATCGCCGTCGCGCAAGAGGGTACAAGGATGCCCGCCTTGGTCGCCGCCCTTTCCGTTCGGGAGTCCGCCATGACCGCCACTGCAAGCTCCACCGTTTCGCCGGAAGAGATGGACAAGTTCAAGGCCATGGCCGAGAGCTGGTGGGACCCCGTCGGGAAGTTCAAGCCCCTGCACAGCTTCAACCCGCTTCGCATCGCCCACATACGCGGCCACGCGGCGGCTCATTTCGACCGCGACGTGACGTCCATGGTTCCGTTTACCGGCCTCGATCTGCTCGACATCGGTTGCGGCGGCGGGCTGCTGTCCGAGCCGATGGCGAGGATGGGATTTTCCGTCACCGGCATCGACGCACTGGAGCGCAACGTCCACGTCGCCAGAACCCACGCCGAAGGGGCCGGGCTCGCCATCGACTATCGCCACGCCACGACCGAGGATCTGGTCGCGGAGGGAAAGACCTTCGACGTCGTTCTCAACATGGAGGTGGTGGAGCACGTCTCCGATCCCGCCCTGTTCCTGTCCTCCTCCGCCGCCCTGGTGCGGCCGGGGGGCATCATGGTGATCGCCACCATGAACCGGACCCTGAAATCCTACCTGCTGGCCAAGGTCGGCGCCGAGTACATCCTGCGCTGGCTGCCGCGCGGGACCCATGACTGGAAAAAGTTCCTGAAACCCTCGGAACTGGCCGCCGGGCTGCGCGGCGGAGGGATGACCGCGCGCGAGGTCAGGGGTATGAGCTACGCCCCCTTCACCGACGACTGGCGGATGACCGGGGACCTGGACGTCAACTACATCATGGTGGCGGCCAAGGCGGCGTAGATGAACGACATTTCCCCCCGGACCGCCTTGGTGACCGGCGCCGCCCAGAGAGTCGGCAAGGCCATCGCCCTCGATCTGGCGCGGCACGGCTGGCGGGTGGTGGTCCATTACAACGCCTCCGCCGAGGCGGCCCAGTCCCTTGCCGACCGCATCACGGACGAGGGCGGACAGGCCGACCTCATCGACTGCGATCTGGCGCGGGAGGAGGAGGTTTCGACCCTGATCCAACGCGCCGTCGATCTCGCGGGTCCCCTGGGGTGTCTGGTCAACAACGCCTCGCTGTTCGAGCACGACTCCGCGCTGACCGCCACCCGGCAATCGTGGGACGCCCACATGGGCGTCAATCTGCGGGCGCCGTTCGTGCTGACCCAGGAGTTCGCCCGGCAACTTCCGGCCGACGGCCGGGGCGCGGTGGTCAATCTGATCGACCAGCGCGTCTGGAGCCTGACCCCGCATTTCACCACCTATACCTTGAGCAAGGCGGGACTCTGGACGCTGACCCGCACCCTGGCGCTGGCTCTTGCCCCCCGCATCCGGGTCAACGCCGTCGGCCCCGGCCCGACCCTCCCCAGCAAGCGCCAGACGGAGGAGCAGTTCGCCCGCCAGTGCCGCTCCACACCCCTGGCCCACGGAACCTCGCCCCAGGACGTCGCGGATGCGGTGCGCTTCATCCTGTCGGCGTCGGCCATGACCGGCCAGATGATCGCCCTCGACGGCGGCCAGCACCTCGGCTGGTCCCACCCGCCGACGGACGGCGCCCCGGAGGAATGACACATGACCAAGCCTCCCGTGATCCAGCCCCTGCGAATCGCCGACGCCCGGCTGGGCGTGCGCCACGTCTTCGTTCGCGATCTGACTCTCGAATGCAGCATCGGGGTCCACGCCCACGAACATCGGACCCGGCAACGGATACGGGTGAATCTCGACTTGGCCGTCCGCGAGGACGAAGGCCCCCTGGCGGACGCCCTGGCCAACGTCGTCTGCTACGAGGACATCGTCACCCGGGTCCGCAGCATCGCCGGGGACGGTCACGTCAAGCTGGTGGAGACCCTGGCCGAGCGAATCGCCGCCATCTGTCTCCAGGACGCCCGCATCCGCTCCGTCCGGATACGGGTCGAGAAACTCGACGTCTTCCCCGACGCCACGAGCGTCGGCGTCGAGATCGAACGCTTCAGCTCCATGAATTGAATTCGCCACCAGCCGAACGACCAAGGGTGCGGACGCGCCCGCCCGGCGAGGGCATTTTCTTGGTTCCTCGACGGTTCGAGTGGAATTGTCCCTCCACCGTCAGCCTGACACCGTGCTCGCGTCCGTCAAGGACAAGCCGCTCCGCGGTCAGGGAAATCGGGTGAAGGACATTGTTCCTATTCCTCTTCGTCACCCCCGCGAAAGCGGGGGCCCATGGCTGCGGAA
>JADGDA010000193.1 GCA_015228695.1 Alphaproteobacteria bacterium | reverse complement strand
GCTTTGCTGCGATGGATCCCGCCCGGCAACCGCAACCTGCCGGAATCGGCTGCGGAGGCCCCGGATGAGGCCCCAGGTGGGGCCACGACCGTCCTACCCGAAATGCCGGGGATCGATACGGCCGACGGAATTGCCCGGATGACGGGGAATGTCGGGGCCTACCTGCGCCTTCTCAGCAAGTTCGCGGACAATCAGGAAAATACGGTGGCCGAAATCCGTAAAGCGGTGGAACGCGGCGACACCGAGACGGCGACACGCCTTGCCCATACGCTGAAAGGCGTGGCCGGCAACATCAGCGCGGCTTCACTCCAGCAGGTGGGCCATGCTCTGGAAGCCGTTCTGAAAGAAGGCAAGACAGAGAAACTTGAAGATCTGATGACCTCCGCCGCCCAGGAACTGGAGCGGGTCATTGCGACCATCCGCACCGTCCGGCAACAGCCTTCCCCGGCGGCCTCCGGCACGTCGAGCTTCGCGGACGTCCTGCCCGGCCTGCACAAACTGCGCGACTTGCTGACGCAATATGATTCGGAGGCGGAGGATCTTCTGTCCGATATTCTGGGGCAGGTTTCCGACCCGGCCGTACTCGCATCTCTCAAGGTGGTGCAAGGCCAACTGACGCGGGATGATTTTGACGGCGCGGTCGTAACTCTCGATTCTCTGATGGGGAAGCTTGCGTGATGGAGGACGAACAGGGACGCAAGGGGGTCATTCTGGCGGTGGACGATGCCCCGGAGAACCTGGACGTGATCAAATCCATCCTGGTCCCGGAATACACCGTCAAAAGAGCCGCCAGCGGCTCCGTGGCGTTGAAGATCGCGGAGACCCAGCCGCCGGATTTGATCCTTCTCGACATCATGATGCCGGACATGGATGGCTACGAGGTCTGCCGCAAGCTCAAGGAAAGCAAGGCCACCCGCGATATCCCGGTGATCTTCGTCACGGCGATGAGCCAGACGGAGGACGAAGCCCTGGGTCTGGACATGGGGGCGGTCGATTATATCGCTAAGCCTCTCCGGCCCCCGATCCTCCGCGCGCGCGTCCGCACCCATATCGCCATGGCGGACGGGGTCAGGCAGCTTGCCGAGCAGAACAAGGCGTTGATCGATGCCGCACGCCTGCGTGAGGACGTCGAACACATCACGCGCCACGACCTGAAAGGCCCGTTGAACGTCATCATCGGAACGCCGCAGTTCTTGCTGACGCAGGACGGGCTTTCGGACAAGCAGCGCGAGCTTATCAAGATCATAGAGGATTCAGGATACCGGATGCTGGAGATGATCAACCGCTCGCTTGACATCTTCAAGATGGAAAACGGGATTTACGAGTTCAAGCCGGAAAGGATCGACCTTCTTGCGGTCATGCGCGGCGTTATCACTGAACTGGCATCGGCGGTTTCAGCAAAAAAGGTGCACCTCAGCCTGTTGGTCGATGGCCGCGAGACCGCCGACAACCAGCAGGTGGAAGCCCTGGCGGAGCCGCTGCTTTGCCACTCGATGTTTTCGAACCTGTGCAAGAACGCCATCGAGGCCTCTCCCCACGGGGACCGGCTTTCCATCTCGTTCGACCTTGGTCCCGCCATCGTGGTTTCCATCGATAATGGCGGAGAAGTCCCGGAGGCGATCCGTGCGCACTTCTTTGAAAAGTTCGTGACCGCAGGCAAAAGGGAAGGCACCGGCCTCGGCACCTACTCGGCCATGCTGATCGCCCGGACCCAGAAAGGCTCCATCGCCCTGGACACGTCGGTTCCAGGGCGGACCTGCCTGCGGGTAACCTTAAGCCGGAGTTTTATCGTATGAATCCAGGCGCAGAGAAAGAGAAAAAGAAGACCATTCTGGCTGTGGACGATGCCCCGGAGAATCTGGACGTCATCAAATCCATTCTGGTTCCGGACTACACCCTGAAAAGGGCCGCAACTGGGGCAATGGCTTTGAAGATCGCCGAATCCCAGCCGCCGGATTTGATCCTGCTCGACGTCATGATGCCAGGCATGGACGGATTCGACGTCTGTCTGCAACTCAAAGCCAACCCCGTGACCAAGGGTATCCCCGTGGTGTTCGTGACCGCTTTGAGCGAGAGCGCGGACGAGCAGCGCGGGTTTGCCGTGGGGGGAGTGGACTACATCAACAAGCCCTTCCAGCCCGAACTGGTGCGGGCGCGGGTGCGGACCCATCTGGAAATCAAAGAATATCGGGATGATCTGGAACGGTTGGTAGAGGAACGCACACAAGAGTTGTCACGAACCCAGGACGCCACCATCTTCACCGTCGCCAATCTGGCGGAAACCCGCGACCCGGAGACCGGCGCCCACATCATGCGCACACAGCACTTCGTGACGGTGTTGGCGCAGTATTTGAGCGCCTCTCCCCGACATGCTGCTGCTTTGACCCCGGCCAACATCGACTTGCTGTTCAAGTCGGCTCCCCTGCACGATATCGGCAAAGTGGGCATCCCGGACCACATTCTGCTGAAACCCGGCAAGCTGACCGCCGAGGAATTCGAGGAAATGAAGCAACACGCCGTCATAGGATGGAAAACACTGAACGAAACCGAAGAATATTTTGGGACGAATTCATTCCTGCGCTACGCATGCGAGATTAGCCTGACCCATCACGAAAAATGGGACGGTAGCGGTTATCCCTACGGATTGTCGGGAGATGCGATCCCTCTCTCCGGTCGGCTGATGGCGGTCGCGGACGTGTACGATGCTCTGACCAGTGCCCGTCCTTACAAGAAGCCGTTCACCCATGAGGCGGCCAAGGCTCTGATCGTCGATGGCCGCGGCAAGCATTTCGACCCGGAGATCGTGGATGCCTTCCTTGCGCTTGAAACCGAGTTTCAGGAAATTTCCCGCGCCATCAACGAGGAGAAAGAGACATGACTCCATCGAACATCACGGCCCAGACCTTGCTGGAGCAGATGCGCATTGCGGATCGGGAAATCGAGGTCCGCAAGCGCTTGTTCGATTTCACCGACGCCGATGTCGCCAACCTGACAGCTTGCAAAGATGTGATCGCCGCGAATCTGGACGCGATCGTCGAGGAGTTTTACGCATTCCAGATCGCCCAGCCGGAGGTTTCCCTTGTGATCGGCGACAAGGAAACATCAGGCTCAATTCGCGCTACGTAGGCATGGCCAGGATTTCCGAGGGTTTGAGGTTGTTCCAAACGGTTAGAAATCCTGACCATGCCTACGTAGCGCGAATTGAGCGAAGCATTAAGCCGCCTTCAGGCCTCCATGCGCCGTTATATCATGGAGCTGTTCGAGGGCTATTACGATGCCGAGTATGTGAACAAGCGGTTGAGAGTCGGCAAAGTCCACAAACGGATTGGCGTCACGCCGAAACTATACGTATCGGCAGTCCAACTGTTGCAGACCATCCTCAGCAAGCACATCACCCAGGGCATGGCCCCTTCGGGTATCTGTGCGCCCTGCCTGGGTGCTCGCGGCTCCCTGGTGAAGCTTATTTTGTTCGACACCCAACTGGTGTTCGACACCTATATCGGCAGCCTGACCTCGGAGATCGAGTCTGCCAAGAAGGACGTGGAGGACTATGCCGTGGCGTTGGTGCACAAATCGAAAACTGGCGGATTTCGGCCACGTTCCCTGGTTAGGCGATCTTCCTGGACACCGGCATTCCAAGAGTGGTCATGCGGTTGAGGACCTTGCATCCGATCCTGGCCTCGACCTTTTGCGTAGACAGAGTCCGGGCTCGGAGCGTTCGTCCGATGACGGCCTTGTAACGCATCATGGATGTTTCGACGAGGGCGCGGCGGCCGTAGCCGACCTCCTTCTGCCAACCCATTCGCCCCTTGGCGGCAATCATCTCGATATGACGGTCACGAGGCGATGAATTGCCGGTGGTGCCCGCTTGGCTGGATACTGCGGTCTTGCGGGGCGGGATGATCACGGCGGCACCCGGTGCCCGGTCGGCGACGGCCCGGTAGATGGGATCGCCATCATAGGCTCCGTCGGCCATGAACGTGGTCACCGGCGCGTCGATCTGATCCAAAAGGGGGATGACCAGAGAAGCGTCGCCTTCCTCGGTGCCAGTCAGGGCCGAGGCCAGGATTTCGCCGGTATCCGGATCAATGGCCAAGTGCCGCTTTCGCCAGGTCCGCCGGTCCCGTCCGCCATGCTTGGCCACATGCCATTCCCCGGCACCAAAGACCTTCAACCCGGTGCTGTCGACCACCACGGTGACGGGAGTTGCCGCCTTGGACAAGGCCGTGGCCAAAGACAAGGCGGCGCCTCGGCGCGACAGGGGGGTGTGGTCGGGGACATCAATGGGCAGGTTCAGCAACATGGCCACGGAGCGCAACAGCCCCTCCGTCTGTCGCCATGGCCGACCAAAGGCAAGACGCAGCATCACCCCGGTTTCGATGGCCAGGTCGGAATAATGTGAATTCTCAAAAACTGGTGGCAGCAGGGTAGGGCTGCAACAAAATGGGGTTTGACAGAAGATAGGGGATTCCAATTTCCCGTTTTTTCTGAATCCATGGGGGCATGACAACCGCATCGCCTTCGCCTGACCTGGATAAGCTCTCCGCCGACGAGTTGCGGCAGTTGGTGATCGATCTTCTTGGCACGGTGGCGACGCTTGAGGCGCAGGTGGCTGGGCTGACGGAGGAGAATGCTCGCCTCAAGAAACGGTGATCCACTATGATCCCTGGTGGAACCCGGCGGTGGAGAACCAGGCCACCGACCGGGCGCACCGCATCGGCCAGGACAAGCCGGTGTTCGTCTACAAGTTGATCGTCGATGCACCATCGAGGAAAAGATGCTGGAATTGCAGGATCGCAAGCGCGCTCTCGCCGATGGCCTGTTCTATCCAGATCGTGCCGGAACGGCTGGATTCGAGGCTGCGGACCTTGATCTGCTGTTTCAGCCGCTGGGGTAAGCGGTCCGATCATCGCCTGCGAGTCCCAACGACCCACAAGGTTTGCTGACACCGCGCTTCCCACCAAGAGCCTCGATTCGCGGCCAATCCCGGCCCGTAAAGGGAAGGGGATGGTGCTAACTCTCTGTGCCCCCCTTACCGCAAATCCGCCCACATGGCCAGAAAATGGGGATTCCTGCGGCCGACAGAGTTCTGAGGAGGAACAGGGGGCGACCGGGGTCACAAAAAAAGGCTCCTCGACGTTTCAAGTGGATTTGATGATGAGGTCGATGGGGGCGGCGATGAGGTAGATCATGGTGATGAAGGT
>JADGDA010000192.1 GCA_015228695.1 Alphaproteobacteria bacterium | reverse complement strand
GATGATGCTGGAGTTCCTGGAACGGCCGGAAACGGCGGCGGTCTGGCTCTGGAACGGCGGCGTCGAGACGATCGAGAGCTATGTCGGGGATGCGGGGCTGGTGGGCGGCTGGAACCTCGACCGTCTCTCCCGCTCCCTCTCCCGGGCCCTGCCGCCGGAGCATCTCGCGTTCCTGAAGGGCCTCCGTCTCAGCCATGTGGAGGGCGACTACCTGTTCGTCCACGCCGGGGTGCGGCCGGGAGTGCCCCTCGCCGGGCAGACCCCCGCCGACCTGATGTGGATTCGCGAGCCCTTTCTGTCCTCGGACGCGGATTTCGGCTACGTCGTGGTCCACGGGCATTCCATCGTGCCGCGGCCCGATCTCCGTCCGAACCGGATCGCCATCGACACCGGCGCCCATGCCAGCGGGCGTCTGACCTGTCTGGTCCTGGAAGGCGTGAAGACAAGGTTTATTCACACATGAGCGCGCCAAATCCCTTAACCTCGTCCGCCGGTCCGTGCTAGCGTCCGGCGGCGGAGCGGGGCAGGGGGAAAGCGTATGGAATCCTCAAAGCGGATATTGGTGACCGGAGGGGCCGGCTTCCTCGGCTCCCACCTGTGCGAGCGTCTGCTGGCCATGGGCCACGAGGTGCTGTGCGTGGACAACTACTTCACCGGCCGACGGCAGAACGTCGCCCACCTCCTCGACAATCCCCGTTTCGAGCTGATGCGCCACGACGTCACTTTCGCGCTGTATGTGGAGGTGGACGAGATCTACAACCTCGCCTGCCCGGCCTCGCCCGTCCATTATCAATACGACCCGGTGCAGACCACCAAGACCAGCGTCCACGGCGCCATCAACATGCTGGGACTGGCCAAGCGGACCCGCGCCAGGATTTTCCAGGCCTCGACCAGCGAGGTCTACGGCGATCCCGAGGTCCATCCCCAGACCGAGGATTATCGCGGCCACGTCAATCCCATCGGCCCCCGCGCCTGCTATGACGAGGGCAAGCGTTGCGCCGAGACCCTGTTCTTCGACTATCACCGCCAGCACGGCCTCAAGATCAAGGTGGCGCGCCTGTTCAACACCTATGGCCCGCGCATGCATCCCAACGACGGCCGCGTGGTGTCGAACTTCATCATCCAGGCCCTCAAGGGGGAGCCGGTGACCCTGTACGGCGACGGACAGCAGACGCGCTCGTTCTGCTACGTGGACGACATGATCGAGGCGTTCATCCGGCTGATGGCGACCCCCGACGATGTGACCGGTCCGGTCAACCTGGGCAACCCCGGGGAGTTCACCATCCGCGAGCTGGCTCTGAAGGTCATCGAAATGACCGGGTCGACATCCGAACTGGTGGAAAAACCGCTTCCGGCCGACGACCCGCGCCAGCGCCGTCCGGACATCTCCCTGGCCAAGCGGCTCCTGGACTGGGCCCCGACCATTCCCCTGGACGTGGGGCTGGAGCGGACCATCCGGTATTTTCGGGATCGGGTCTAAGGTGAGGACGATTTTTCCGCCGAGAACCGAAGACGAGGCGCGGGATTTTGCCGCCGACCTCATGGAACGCTACCGCCTGCCCTCCGGCGGGCAGGTGGTGGAAATCGGTTCCGGCGACGGCGCGTTGCTGCGGGCATTGCAGGAGCGGGGCTGCCGGATTCTCGGGGTCGAGTCGGAGCGGGACGTCGCCATCCGGGCCTGGGAGTCGGGAATCGATACCCTTCCCCGCCGCTTCACCGCCGAACTGGCGCGCGAAACCATTCTGGAGCAGCGCGGCGCGGCGGTGATGGTGATCGCCGGCGGCGCGGCGGGGACGGTGATCGCCGGCGGCGCGGCGGGGACGGTGATCGCCGGCGGCGCGGCGGGGACGGTGATCGCCGGCGGGGACTTGTCCGCAAGCGACGATCCCGCCGATCTGTTGGACGGAGTCCGCCTTCTCCTGACGCCGGGCGGGCTGTTCGTGCTGGAGACGCCCGCTCCGGGGGACTCGTCCGGCCTCTTGCCGCTCCTTCGCGCCCATGGGTTCGAGGCGATCGAGGCGCTGCGGGTCGGCGGCCGCCTGCGCGTCGACGCCAAGGTCGCGGGCGGGCCATGGCCGGTGGGGAGTTCGGTCGCCGCCGTCTTCTCTTGTCGCCAACCAACGGGGGAGCCATGAGCAACGACCAACCGGCCATCCGCCTCGGCCTGATCGGCGCGGGCGCCTGGGGGCGCGTCATCATCCGCACCATCAATGAAATGACCGGCGTCGAACTGGTCCGCGTCGGCAGTTCCAACCCCCTCACCCCGTCCCTGGTCGGCCCCGGATGCGCGGTCCTCTCCGACTGGACCGAGGTCTTGAACCCCAACGACATCCACGGGGTCATCATCGCCACGCCCCCGGCCCGGCATTTCGACATGGTCCGCGAGGCCATGGCGGCGAACATCCCGGTCATGGTGGAAAAGCCGCTCACCCTCTCCGTCCGCGACGCGGTCTCGCTCCGGCAGGTCGCGACCGTCAGCCAGGGGCTGGTGATGGTGGACCATACCCATCTCGGGCACCCGGCCTTCCGCGCCATCAAGGAATTCAGCGGCGCCGTCGGCCCGATCCGCGCCATCCGCGCCCACGCCGGGAACCGGGGGCCGTTCCGCTCCGACGTTTCGGTCCTGTGGGACTGGGGGCCGCATGATCTGGCCATGTGCATCGACCTTCTGGATTCGGGCATCGAGTACGCCAGCGCCATCGTGACGGAGCGCCGGGAAACCCCCGAGGGTGTCGGCGAGACGGTGGACCTCCGGCTCGATTTCTCCGACGATGTCGATGCGCGCATCGTGCTGTCCAACCTGCTGCCGGAGAAGCGGCGGGTCTTCGCCGTCCATTTCGACCGTCTGGTGATGGTCTATAACCCGTTGCGGCCCCAGGCGCTGACCATTCATCCCCCCACCGACCATTTCGCCTTTCCCGAGGACGACGGTCAGCCCATCGAGCTTCCCGAGGAACAGCCCCTGGCCAATGCCATCATGACCTTCGCCATGGCCATCGCCGGGGAAGTCAACGACCTGGGGAGCCTCAACCTGGGGGTGGACGTGGTGGCCGCTCTCGCCCGCTGCCAGGCCTCCCTGGACGAACGGGCGGCGGCGGACAAGCAAGGAAAAACGTCATGAGCACGATGATCAAGGTCGCCATTCTCGGAGCCAGCGGCTACACCGGCGCGGAGCTGGTGCGGCTGCTGTCCCGCCACCCCCGCGTCGAGATGACCGTGCTCACCGCCGACCGCCGCGCCGGGCGCACGATGGGTTCCGTATTCCCCCACCTGTCCGGTCTCGGCCTGCCCGATCTGGTGGCGATGGAGACGGTGGACTATTCGGCGGTGGATTTCGTGTTCTGCGCCTTGCCCCACGGCACCACCCAAGAGGTGGTGGCGGGATTGCCCGGAAGCATCCGGGTCGCCGACCTGTCGGCCGACTTTCGCTTCCACGATCCCGAGACCTACGCGGCGTGGTACGGTCACGCCCACATGGCCCCGGACCTTCAGAAGGAGGTCGTGTACGGCCTGTCCGAGCTGGCGCGGCCGGAGATCAGGAAGGCCCGGGTCGTCGCCTGTCCCGGCTGCTATCCGACCTCGGCCCAGCTTCCCCTGGTGCCGCTGATCAAATCCGGCCTGATCGAGGCGGACGGCATCATCATCGATTCCAAGTCCGGGGTTTCGGGCGCGGGGCGGGCGGCGAAGGAAGGCTCGCTGTTCTGCGAGGTCACCGAGGGCATCCACGCCTACGGCATCGCCTCGCACCGGCACGCCCCGGAAATCGAACAGGGCCTGAGCCTTGCCGCCGGCAAGCCGGTGCTGGTCAATTTCACCCCCCATCTGATGCCCATGAACCGGGGCATCCTGTCCACCATCTATGTGCGGATGAGCGAGGGCGTCGCCGTGGCCGACCTGCGCCGCACCCTGGAGGGTCACTACGCCGGCGAGCCGTTCGTGCGCGTAACGCCGGAAGGCGTCGTGCCCCAGACCCGCCACGTCAAGGGATCGAATTTCGCCCTGATCGGGGTCTTCGCCGACCGCCTGCCGGGACGGGCGATCATCTGCTCGGTGATCGACAATCTGGTCAAGGGCGCGTCGGGGCAGGCGGTGCAGAACTTCAACCTGATGATGGGACTCCCCGAGACGACGGCCTTGGAGCAGCAGCCTCTTTTTCCGTAAGTCGCCGTTCCATGTATCCGTACAGGTTTTCGGAGCATTCCGGGACCGTGTCCCGGCCCGAAGGAACCGTGAAATCCGGCGCGTCCGGCGGCACGTAGGGATAATCGGGGGCGAAGCCGAGCATATCGGGAATCTCCCCGGCCTGGGCGCGGCGGTAGAGGCCCTTGGGGTCCCGCCGCATCACCGTTTGCAGGTCGGCGGCCACGTAAATCTCGAAAAACCCCGGCGACAGGATCGCGCGGGCGACGGCGCGGCCCTCGGGATAGGGCGAGATGATCGGCACCAGCAGCGCATCGGCCTCTCCGCGCCGGGAGGCACAGTGTTCCGCCACCCGGCGGTTGTTCTCGACGACGTCGGAAACGCCGAACCCCAGCCCGGAACTCAGCACGGGGCGCAAATCGTCGCCGTCGAGCACCAGCGGCCGCCACCCCGCCTCGGCGAGCCGGCTCCCTACCAGACGGGCCAGGGTCGTCTTTCCAGACCCGGACAGACCGGTGAACCAGAAGACAAGAGCACGTGCCGAATGACCCTTCATGGCGGCCTTCACCTCTCTCTGACGAACACCCTTTCCACGTAGCGGGGGTCCATCGGCCAGTTCCGGGCCGGTTCGGCCGTCCATGTTTCATCGAGGCCGTTTCCCTTGGGGGTATAATCCTCCGCCCCCGCCACCTCCCACACCCGCCCCTTGAACATCGAGCCGGTTCCGATGTTGCGCATGTAGAGACCTCCCCCCGCCCGCGTTTGCCGCGACATGTGGGCAACATAGGTACGGACCGTCTCTGGTTCCATCTCCCCAAAGGAATCGATGTTGATCATCGCGTCAAAACTCTGATCGGGAAACAACGCAAGCTGGTTTGCGGTGAAGAACATGAAACGTTTTCCCTCAATGGCTTGGGCAAGTTCGCCGTGCGAACGGTAACGGCGGAACGGGGCCACCTGACCCGGGTACAAGTGCTCGAAATAGGATTGGGCGACGTACAGCGCCGGAGGAATATCGAAAAATGCATAGCGGCAGTTGCTGGTCTGCGCGAGGACATGGGCGAGAC
>JADGDA010000191.1 GCA_015228695.1 Alphaproteobacteria bacterium | reverse complement strand
TTTGCCATTTGCGTCTACTCCTCGGCCAAGGGGTTGCCGACCAGATACCCCACCATCACCGGAACGGTGGCGTGGCGGACGGTGGCGGCGCCTTCGATGGGCATCGCTCCGACCTCGGGCGCAAGGATCACCAGTATCTCGGCAAGTCCGCCCAAGGTCTCGTCGGCGGAAAGAGCCTCGCCCACCGCGATCAGCAGATCGTCGAGGGCGGCCTCGTCGCCGCTGGTGATGACCTCGATGGGAATGCGGTGGCTGACGTCGGTGACGATATAGCGATCGCCCATGAGCGGCGAGACGCTGGGATCGAGGGTGGCGTCGATCTGAAGGTCGAGGACGTCCTTCTGGAAGTCGAGACCGGCGATGGCGGTATCCACCGCCGCCTTGACGAAGGCGGTGGTGGAGAGCTGATCGGTATTGGTTCCCGGAGCCGCCGTCGGCGCGGTGGGAACACCGGTGAAGGCCGGAGAGTCGAGGAAGGCGTAGGCGGAGCCGCCGATCTCGAAGATGTTGCCGCCGGTGTCCTTGGCGAACAGCTTGCGGTCGGCGAGGTTGAGGGCCAGCTCGCCATCGACCAGGGACGAGGGAGCCGGAACGACGGAGGCGACGGAAGACCGCTTCAGACGGATGACGTTGGACATGGTACAGGGATTCCCTTCAATTGATGACTTTAAAATCCGCCCCCTTCGACCGGCCCCGGCGGAAGTCCGGAGGACGGATCCCAGAGGGCGGGCGGACTGGCGGACAGGGTCCAGACCAGCCGTTCGCTGTCGCGCGGCGGATCGCTGCCGACAACATGGGTGGTGCCGCCGAGGGTGATGCGATCACTGATCCGCGGCATGGGGACTTCGGAAACGCGGACATCGATGCCCGCAGTGGCGGCGATGACCTGGGTCGCACCGAAGCCGGCAATGGAATCGAGCTTCTTGACGATGACCCGCACCGCGAAGGCCGGGCTGCCGTCGGCGGGCTCATAGACGGCATCTTCCCCCATCGCCCGGAAGCAGGCGTCCACCATCAGGGCAAAAGGTGACATCAGAAGGTCGCGTTGAGGCGCACCCGAGCCAAAGCGTCGCCGCCTGCCGCGGCGGCAACCGCCACGCCGACCAGGGTGTTGCCGACGCTGACGGTGGTGATCTTGCCTGCCGTGGCGTCCCAATAGACCTTGGCACCGACGGTGAGCGCCACGGCGGCTTTGGCAACCTCGACGATGCCGGTGAGCTGGAGGGTCAGGTCTTCGGCCTCGAGGGCATCATGGCTGGCGATGCCGAACAGGGAGTCGACCAGCACACCGGCACCGCCGAGAGCGCCGCCGACAGGGGCCGGGATGGTGACGGCGTTGCCGGGTTGGATGTAGTTTCTCATGGCTGGACCTCCTCAAGTCGCACTGCCGGGATCCTTATAAAATCCTCGGGAATCGATGGCTTTGGCACCGAAGTCCAGGGTCGCCTTGATCTCCATCCCGTCCACGTCGAAGCCCATGCGGGTCTCGAGGGAGACGCCCTGCTTGCCCTCCAGGTAGGCGTACTCGATGGTATCGATCTGGGCCGGGCTGGCAGCCATGTACCAGGAGAGGATGGAGACATCGTCGAGCCGGGGTTCGGCGATCACCTGGAGGGAGCGGATCGAGTTCGGCACCACGTCGGAGGTTTTCGCCGGGACGATGTTGACCGCGATCAACTGCTCGGCGGCCATCTCCAGGCTGACGGGAACGATCAGGAACGCCGGGCGCAGGTTGAGCACGGTCGTGCCATCGACACCGGTCTGCCGGGCCATGGCGACACGGGCTTTGCCGATCGCGTCCACCCCGATCTTGGTGCCGGAGGCGGAGAGGTTCTTGTGGTCGGCATGGAACAAAGCCTTGCCGTCGGCCATCTTCTGATTGGCGGTGAAGATGGACCAGACGATGTTGCTCTCGGTCCGGGCGGCCGAATCCCCGAACAGCTGCGGCACCCGGGTGAAGGCGTCCAGGTCGTCGTTGATCAGAACTTGGCGGGTGACGGCGAAAATACGGGAATAGGGATCGATCCGGTAGCTCTCCTTGCCCTCGCCGATGGACCCCCGGGTGATCTCGCCGCTCTCATCGACCTTGATCAAAGCGGGAGCCTCGCCGAGTTGGACGCGGGAGATCATCTTGAAGTCCGTCGCCGTGACCTCGCGGCAGAAGGGCATGAAGGTCCGGGGAGCCGCCTCGTAGGCGGCCCGCAGCGTGCGGTTGGTGACGCCTGCCAGGATGACCGGGAAGTCCGAGCCAGCGTGCAGCGCCCGCGTGGCGATCTCGTCGCGGGTCATTCCCTTGACACGGACACCATCGGCTTCCATGAGCGCCCGGCTCATCTCCAGGAGCGACAGGCCGCGCCACTCGCGGGCTGCGTCATTCAGGGGATGGGCGGAGGGGTTGAAGCGGTGCAGCAGCGCCCCCTCCACGGCGGAGCGGCGGGTCACCTGTTCGTCCCGGGTCACCACGGCACGGGTGTCGAGGGCGGCATCCTTCTTGGCGGCGGCGTCGATCATGAGCTTACGCGCCTCATCGAGAGTAACGCCGCGTGCGACCAGATCGTCACTGACGGCGCGGGGAATGCCGAGCTTGGTTCCTGCATCATGAATGCCGTGAGACCGGGTGCGCTCGGCGGCGATGGCCCGCCCGACGATGGCGGTCACGTCAGGAACGGGTTCCTTCGTCGGGGCGTGTCTCTGCGTTTGTGGGACGGGGGTGACGGTGCCGCCGTCGGTCCAGACGCCGTGGTTGGTGGAATCCTCCCCGTCCAGGCTGAACGAGACGTCATCGATTGTGGTGATGGCGAAGGTCCGGTCGTTGAGCTGGATCATTCCATTGATCCCGGCAATGAGAACCTGAGTCCCGCTTGCCAACCCATGGCTGGTTGCCGTGCTCACCACGCAGGGATTGGCGTTGGTGATCCCGGCGATGGTCAACGGCGTGCTCTCGTCGGCCCGGATCCGGGCGGGGTCACGAGGCGGTTTGGGGGCTTCGGGCATTGGACGATCCTCCTGGCGGTGACGCAGTTGGCAGGGATGAAGGTGCTCGGCGGAGCGGAACCCGGCACCGGGGTCGGCACCGATGGGAACGGCGGACAGTTCGAGTGGGATCCAGTCGGTGGCCCGCCACACCGGCACATCACCGTCGGTGATCTCAAAGGCGAGGACCGAATAGCCGACCGAGACGTTGCGAATGATACCGGAGGCGATGTCGTTCCAGATGGGGGCGACCTCTTCGCGATCCGAGAACCGCACGATTGCACGGCCTTCCGGTCCATCAGCGATCCAGGCCCGCTCGACCACCCCGAGGACCCCGGAGAGATCGCGGGCACCGTGGGTGTTGAGGAACGGCGCTCCGGAGTTCAAGCGGGACAGGTCAACATGCCCGGCTTCGAGCGACAGCACCTCGTCGTAAGGCTCGTCCGTCATCCAGTCGCGGCGGCGCACCGCAGCCCCGGTGGACCACACCAGTTCGACGGTACGGGATTCGGCATTGACGGTACTGGGCAGGACGGAGGCCATGCGGGTCTGCACCGGCAGATCGCGCGTGCGGATGGGCTCAGGCATTGGAGCTGTCCCCCGGATAATCAGGTGATGGCTTGTTCGGCAAGCGCTGCCGCGTCCAGTTCCGCCTGGGTGGACGGCAGCGGCTTGTCCAGGCCGGTGCGGGTGGAGCGGCGTGGATCGGTGTCGAGGACGATGTTGAGTTCATCCAGAGTTTCGTTGGTGGCGGCGATTTCGGTCAACACGGCGGCGGGATCGTAGCCCTGGCGGGCGATGGCCTCTTTCAGGGTCATGAATCCGGCGCGGACGGCGAGGATGTCAGCCTGGACGTCCTTCAAGGGATCGACCGCCTCGAACCGGGGCGGCGTCCATTCGGCGTCGATCTCTCCGGGGCCGAGCACCCCGGCGGCCTGGGCGGTCTCCACGAACCGCGTCCACACCGGGCGGCAGAGGCCGGGCACCAGCACCTGCCACTGGAGTTGCTCGATCCGGCGGCGGAACTCCAGCAACCCGGCGCGGATGCTGGAGTAGTTCACCTGGGACAGGTCGCCGGTCAGCAGCTCGTAGGTCAACCCCAGAGCCGCCGCCACCGCGTGCAACTGCACCCGCGCGCATTCCGGATACCCGGCGCTGGCCGAGGGCTGGCCGAAGCGCACGTCGCGGCCGGGCGGCAGATAGGCCACCATGCCGGGGCGGAAGCGCTCGATCCGCTTGCCCTGATCGTCGATGGAAGCATCGGTGATCGTCTCCTCGGCATCCCCGCCCATGACGAAGGCGACGAAACAGGCCTCGATCTTCTTGCGCACCAGTTCGGCCTCGTCGAACTCGTCGAGATCGCGGAGCTTCATCAAGGCCGGAGCAAACCAGGTCACCCCCCGGAACTGCCCCGGCCGCAGTTGATCGTAAACATGCAGCATGTCGGTGGCTGGCACCCGGACGCTGGCACCGCCGCCGAACCGGCTGTCACCGGGATGACGGGGGAACAGCCAGTAGGCCGCCGGGGCGCCGAGAGGGTCGAACTCGATGCCGTGGCGGATATAGCGACCACCGGAGAGGTCCGCATCCCGGCCCCCATCCAGGTGATCCGGCTCCAGCACCTGGATCTGGAACGGCACCGCCAGGCCGTCGCCGGACGGACGGCGACGCAGGCGCACCAGACATTCCCCGCTTTCCACCATGGTGCGGGCGATCAGGGTCTGCAGGCCGAAGAAGTCGGTGTGACCGGAGGCGTCGCACTCGCGCACGAACCTGGACCACAGGGCGTCCGCCGCCTCGGCCAGTGCCGGATCGTCGGCCCTGGCGCGGGGAATGATGCCGGTGCCGATCAGGTTGGTGGCCAATGCTGTTACCGCCTTGGCGGCATAGGCGTTGTTGCGCACCAGATCCCGCGCCCGGTCGCGCAACCGGCCGAGGGCTGGTCCAACCTCGGCATTGGCATCGGTTCCCGCCGTGATCCAGCCCTCGGTACGTCGGCCGACGGAGGCCCCCTCATAGCGGCGGGTGAGCGCGGCGGTGGCGACACGGGCACGCGCCCGCCGCAGCCCCGCCTCCGGGGAGACGATGCCGATCATGTGATCGATCAGATTCACGGACGAGTCCTTCGAGAACCCGGCAAAACTATGAGTCCGCCGGGTCCGGCCCGTCGCCGCCGACACCTCGCGCTCGACGGTGCGGATACGGCTCAACAAATCCTCCGCCGAGCCGTATTCCACCGACTTGCCGTCG
>JADGDA010000190.1 GCA_015228695.1 Alphaproteobacteria bacterium | reverse complement strand
GATGAACCTAGCAGATTTGGCTTTCGTCCTCAATTCACGCGCCCACCGTTCGGGACGCGCGCTTCCGTCGTTGCTGCTGCTCACCGACGACCGGCGCGGCCCCGATCCCCTGGCGGCGGCCCGGAGCCTGCCGAGAGGAGCGGGCGTGGTGTTGCGGTCCGCATCCGGACCGGTTCGGGAGTCTCTTGCGCGCGCCCTGTCCATCGTGTGCCGTCGGCGTGGTCTGTTTCTGATCGTTTCCGAGGACTGGCGGTTGGCGGCGGAGGTGGGCGCCCACGGGCTGCACCTGCCAGAGCGCCTGGCCCGAGTCCCGCCCGCCGCCCGGGTCTGGCTTTCCCGTGGGCGGTTGTTGACGGCGGCGGCCCATTCTCCGGCGGCCCTGGCCCGGGCCGGGCGGATCGGAGCCGATGCGGCCTTGCTGTCGCCGGTGTTTCCCACCGAAAGCCATCCCGGAGCCGCCGGAATCGGACGGGTCCGGTTCGCGGCCTGGACCCGCGCTGCGCCGGTCCCGGTCTACGCCCTGGGAGGACTCCGCGAAAAGACGATCCTGGGGCTGGTCGACTCGGGCGCGGTGGGACTGGCGACGGTGGGGGGCCTCGGCTTCGCCCCATAAAAATGGGGCGGCCCGCTGGGCCGCCCCGTCGTCTTCCGACACGACTCGGGATTAAAAGGTCAGATCGAGTCCGGTGACCAGACCGGTTCCCTTCGTGTCGTAATTGGTGTTGGCGGCGGCGTAGTTCCGGCCCAGGTATTCGCCGTAGAACGCACTGGCCTTGGCATCGATGCCGGGGCCGAGGTTGTACTTGCCCGACAGGAGGTAGGTGTTGAACTTTTCCGCCTTCTGCGAGGTGATGATCTTGTTGTCCCCGGTCCCGATGCTGCCCCGATGCTCTTCGTGGTAGAACATCGTGCTGACCGCCCAGGGGCCGTTTTCATAGGACAGACCGGCATTCCAGGAGTTGCCGTCCAGGGACAGCGCGCCCGAGGTCGACCGGGTGCTCAGATCGTCGTTGTAGCTGAAAAACGCCCCGCCGAAGGTGAAGCCCGCGTAGCTGAGCTTCATGCCCGCGTTCCAGACGTTCGCGGTGGAGGTAAGGCCGCTTTGCCCGGACGTGCTGCCCTGGGCCCCACCGATCCCGGCATCGGCGCCGAAGGTCAGGCCGCCGACCGTCCGGGTGTAGGCCAAGCTGGCGTCCCAGGCATCGGACTGGTGATAGGCGCGGTTGGGGGTGCCGATGGTCCCGGCCCCGGCGGTGGTCCCCTGGCCGTTGGGCGCGAAGGTCGCCCCGAACTGGAGCCCGTAGAACTGCGGGGTGATATAGGACACCGAGGCGCTGTCGTCGATCATCGCCTCGAACGAGGTGAAGTCCCAGTCGTTGGTGCCTCCCGTCGCGCCGCCGCCGAACATGACCATGCCACTCGGCTCGTGAATCCATTCCTTCACGTTGTCGTAGCCGATGCCGACGTCCGGGGCCTCGTTGTGCATGGAGGCGTTGATGGACTCCTTGACGCCCGCGTAGACCTTGCCGTATTTGGCGGACCCGACGGAAACCCATTCCTCGTCGACGCCGACGTTGTTGGGGGCGGCGTTGGCCGCACCGTTGCCCTTGTCCACGATATCGACCTCGATGCGGGCCTCGATCTCCAGACCGTTGTCCAGGGTGGTCATCGCCTTGAAATCGATCTCCGTGTCGCTGACCAGACCGGTGTTGGCATAGTCGCGGCCACCGGCGGCGGTCGCCTGGGCATTGGTGTAGGGCGCGCCGGACGTCGTCTGATTCACCACGCCGAACCATTGCTTCATGTTGCCGGAGACGCCGAGCTTGAGCGGCTCGACGGCAAGGGCGGAACCGGATGCGAGAGCAAGGACCGTAAGGGTTGCCGCGCCAAGAGATCTGTTCATCGTCCCACCTTATCCACTTCGAATTTCCAACGATGCCGGGAACCGCATGCCTAAATATTGGGCGCGCCCGACCTATGAGACGAGAATAGGCATGCCGGTTTTGTTTCAGCAACGGTCTTTTCAAAACGCGGCATAAATGTTTTGCCGCGTTGCAATAAAGTCACGCCGGAGGGGGGCAGAGAACGCGGGCTTGACCCGCGTATCCACGGGCCTCCTTCTGGCACGGACCAGATGGCGAGGCGTGGATGGCCGTGACGAGCACGGCCATGACGGCTGGGGGAGGGAGGGAGGAGCCAAAAAAGAACGGGGCAGCCTTTCGGCTGCCCCGTGGTTTTACGCAACGAGATTGCGTGGCTTAGAAGGTCAGGTCGAGACCGGTGACCAGGCCAAAGCCCTTCGCGTCGTTCTCGGTGTTGGCGACGGCGTAGTTGCGGCCCTTGTACTGACCGAAGAAGCCGGTGGCCTTGGCGTCGATGCCGGGCCCGAGGGTGTACTTGCCCGAGAGCAGGTACGCGTTGAATTCCTCGTGGTTCTCGTTGGTCCGATAGGTCGCGGCGTTCGCGCTGTTCACGATGCCCTTGTGCTGCTCGTGGTAGTACAGGAAGCTGGTCGCCCACGGGCCGGCGGCATAGGACAGGCCCGCGTTCCAGGCGTTTCCGTCGAGAGACTGGGACGGAGTGGCGCTGCGGGTGTTCGACAGCCGGTCGAGGTTGTCGTTCAGAGCGAAGTAGGAACCGCCCAGGGTGAAGCCGGCATAGGTCATCTTCAGGCCCGCGTTCCAGACGCCGACGCTGGCGGTCACGCCGCTCTGGTAGGCGTTGCTGCCCTCGGCGCCGCCGATGCCCGCGTCAGCACCGACTTCCAGGCCGCCGAACTTGCCGGAGTAGGCCAGGGTGGCGTCCCACGCATCATACTGGTGATAGGCCCGGTTGGCCGGACCGATCGTCCCGGCGCCGCCGGTGTTGCCCATGCCGTTCGGGGCATAGGACGCGCCGAACTGGAAGCCGTAGAACTTCGGGGTGATGTAGGAGACCGAGGCGCTGTCGTCGATCAGGTTCTGGAAGGACGTGGCATCCCAGTTGTTGTTGCCGCCGGTGTTGGTGCCGGCGATGGCGCCCGCAGCGGTGTTGCCGAAGGTGGACATGCCGGTCGGCTCATGCAGCCACTGGTCGATTTCGCTGTAGCCGATGCCGACATCCGTCGGCTCGTTGTGCATGGAGGCGTTGATGGACTCCTTGACGCCCGCGTAGACCTTGCCGTACTTGGCGGAGCCGATGGAGGCCCACTCCTCGTCGACCTGGACGTTGTTGGGGGCCGCGTTGTTGGCGCCGTTGCCGCGATCGACGATCTCGACGTCGATGCGCGCCTCGACCTCAAGCCCGTTGTCCAGGGTGGTCTTGCCCTTGAAATAGACTTCCGTGTCGCTGGAAAGGCCGGTGTTGGCGTAGTCCTTGCCCTGCCCGACGGCGCCGGAGGCCACGACGTCCGAGCCGGAGGTGCTCTGATTCACCACGCCGAACCACTGCTTCATGTGGCCGGAGACGCCGAGCTTCAGGGGCTCGGCAGCGCTGGCGGCGCCGGCAATCAGGGAAGCAGCGACCAGGGCCGTTGTTCCGAGAAGGTACTTGTTCATGTCCGCTCCTATTATTTACCGTTTCCGTGGGGCGAACGGCGACCGCCGCACCCGTTCATCTGTGTCTCACGAACCAACAAAGCCATAGCCTTCCTCGTCGATCAAGAAAAAGTGGGGGTTTTTGTGATTTCTCCATCCCAGTGTGTCATTAACAACACACATCGCCGCCGGGGCAAACAAAAACACCTGCGTTTTCAAAGGGATGGACGGCGGCGAATTTCCGGGATTAACACGGCCCGGATAATGGTTTAAGCCTTTCCCCGCAAGCTCCGCGCTCCGAGTCACGTCGTCGGACCAATAAGCGGGACGGCCGGGGGGCTGGAGGGCGGGACGGCTGGGGTGAGGGTCTACCGATGAACATTGCGGGCAAGGAGATGAGGGCGCGCGCCGGGACGATGGTCCGGGCCGTGGCGTGTCTGGTCCTGTTCGGCGTCGCCGGATGCGAGGACGCCGTCGGCATCTACCCCGAGAAAGCCGGAAAGAACGAACCGCCCGTCTTCCGCGCCCCCGGGGAGGAGGTCAAGCGCGAGTCCATCTTCGGCGGCGAGGGACTGGTGTTCGGGGGGGCGTCCAAGAAGGACGCCGAGGGCGGAGCGGGAATCGGGGTGAACAGCCTGCTCTGGCGGGCGGCCCTGGACACCATCGCCTTTATGCCCCTGGCTTCCGGGGACCCCTTCGGCGGAGTCATCATCACCGACTGGTACTCGCCCCCGGAAAGTCCGGGCGAGCGGTTCAAGGTCAATATCTACATTCTTTCGCGGGCGTTGCGCGCCGACGGGCTTCGAGTCTCGGCCTTCCGCCAAGTGCGCGGCGGCTCGGGCGACTGGATGGACGCGCCCATCGACATCGCGGGCGAACTCGAGGACGCCATCTTGACCCGGGCGCGGCAACTGCGCATGACCCAGACGGAAAAATAGAATGGCGCGCGCCGACGACCGCTATAACGTCAAGGAGGCCGAGGCCCGCTGGCAACAGGCTTGGCGGGACGCTGACTGCTTCGAGGCCTCCGCCGATCCGGCCCGCCCCAAGTATTACGTCCTGGAGATGTTCCCGTATCCTTCGGGACGCATCCACATGGGCCACGTCCGGAACTACACCCTGGGCGACGTGGTGGCCCGGTTCAAGCGCGCGAGGGGGTTCAACGTCCTCCATCCCATGGGCTGGGACGCCTTCGGCCTTCCCGCGGAAAACGCCGCCATGGAACGGGGCGTCCATCCCGCCCAATGGACCCGGTCCAACATCGCCGCCATGCGGGAACAGTTTCAGCCGATGGGGCTGTCCTTGGACTGGTCGCGGGAGATCGCCACCTGCGACTCGGATTATTACCGCCACGAACAGAAGATGTTCCTCGATTTCCTGGCGCGGGGACTCGCCTATCGCAAGGAGTCGTGGGTCAACTGGGACCCGGTCGAGCACACCGTGCTGGCCAACGAGCAGGTCATCGACGGCCGGGGCTGGCGCTCCGGGGCTCCGGTGGAGCGGAGAAAGCTCGCCCAGTGGTTTCTGCGCATCACCCGCTACGCCGACGAGCTGCTGGACGGACTGGAAACCCTGGACCGGTGGCCGGACAAGGTCCGGGTCATGCAGGCCAATTGGATCGGCCGCTCCGAGGGCGCCTATGTCCGCTTTCCCCTGAAGGATTGCCCCCTGAAGGATTGCGACGAATCGGTCGAGGTGTTCACGACCCGGCCC
>JADGDA010000018.1 GCA_015228695.1 Alphaproteobacteria bacterium | reverse complement strand
ATGTCACGCTGGGTAGCTTGCCGGGCTGGTTCTCCAGCCTACGGATCACCTCATAGGTAATCTGGGCCACTTTCTGCTCCTCGGGCGTGGTGAAAGCCGGTGTCTCCCCCCCGGAAGCCACGCTGGTGCTCGCCGTGACCTGTTCGGGCTGGAAGCCCAACTTGGCCGCCAGCCGCGATTGCGACACCACGGTCGCCGTCTTTTGCTGGAGTTGTTCCGGCGCGATGATCACCTGCTGGAGGCGGATGGTCGAATTGGGCCGGTTCGCCTCCTCCACGATCTCCTGGAACTTGTCGTGGGCGACGATGTTCAGGCGATCCACCGAGGTGACGCCGGTGCGCTTGCCATAGGGCAGACGCAGGCCCCGACCGATGGACTGCTCGATCAGGGTGCGGGCATTGGCCGCCCGCAAGGGGATGATGGTGTAGAGGTTGGTGACGTCCCAGCCTTCCTTCAGCATGTTGACGTGGATGACGATCTCGGTCGGCTCCGAGGTCAGTTCCACCTTCAACAGCCGCTCGACCATTTCGTCTTCCTCGGCTCCGGTCTTGCTGGAATCGACCTGGATCACCTTGTGGGCGTAGCGCCCCTCGAAGAAGGCGTCGGACTGGATCAACTGCATGAGTTGCCCGGCATGGGTGGTGTCGCGGGCGATGACCAGCACGAACGGCTTGACGATGGCGTTGCCGGTCTCACGGGCATAGGTCTCCAACTCGACCTTCACGCCCTCGTGCAGGCGCACGCCGTCTTCCAGCTTCAGCCGCTCGATCTCCTCGACCGACATGCCGGCGGGGTTGAAGTCTTTGCGGGTGACCACCGCCGGCTCCTTGACGAAACCATCTTCCATGGCGCGGCCCAGGGGGTAGTCGAGGATAACGTTCTTGAACGCCACCGGCCCCTTGCTGGTTTCGACGAAGGGCGTAGCAGTCAATTCCAGGCCCAGGACGGGTTTCAATTCGTTGATGGCGCGCACCCCGGCCGAGGCCCGATAGCGGTGCGATTCGTCCATCAAGAGGACGAGGTCGGGCAGGTTGGCGAGGTAGTCGAAATAGCTCTCGCCGATGTACTCGGACAGCCGCTTGATACGAGGCGACTTGCCGCCCCGGACTTCGGAATTGATCTTCGAGATGTTGAAGATGTTGATCTTGCAGCGGAGCAGATCGTTCAGCAGCATGCCGCGCGATTCGTAATTGTCGCCGGTGATGACCTCGGGGGGCTCGCTGGCGAACTCGGCGATGCCCTTGAACACATACTTGGGCGTGTTCGGGGTGAAGTCGGCGATCAGCTTGTTGTAGATGGTCAGGTTCGGCGCCAGGACGAAGAAGTTGTTGATGCCGTGCGCCAGATGCAGATAGGTGATGAAGGCACCCATCAGGCGGGTCTTGCCCACGCCCGTGGCCAGCGCGAAGCACAGGCTGGGGAAGTCGCGTTCGAAGTCGGTGACGGTCGGAAACTCGGCCTTGATAGCCTCCAGCGCCGCCGCCGCGCCGGCCGCCTTCCTGGGCGGAATGACCTCGGTGATCCGGTCGAGGGTTTCGAGGGATTGCCGCTGCGGCGGACGCAAGCTGAGGCGACCGGCGATGGCGTTGACATGACGGAAGTTCGAACCGCTCATCGCTTGGCCCCCTTCTTGCCGACGGCCTGTGCGTCTTCGGCGATGCGCTTCAGTTCCTCCAACTCGTCCGCCTCTTCCGATGTCCGGCGTTCGGCCTCTTTCCGTCCAGCATCGAACAGGGCATAGCGTTCATGGGCGATCTGTTCGGCCTGCTTTGCCGAAACCCGCCCGGCGGAGCGCAGCAGGGGCAGTTCATTGGTCTTGAGGAAGCCGTCCAGGATCGGTTCCCACTCGGCCAGGGGGATTTCCTGGCGGCGGGTGGCGCGCAATTCGGCGGTGTCGAGGAACATGGTGACGATCAGGTTCAGTTCCTTGATCTCGGTCTCGCCCAGATAATTCTTGGCCGTGGTCACGTCCGCCTTGCGGACGCGCCCTCCTTTCCATGTGGTCAAGCCCATGTTGGGAGCGCCCGCATCGGCCCGCGCCGCGATCAATTCGGCGGCGGTGTGATGCGAAACGGCATACAGCATCTTGTTCTGGATGGTGGCGTAGAAGGTCTGGACCGAATCGGCCTTGGCGTCGTAATCGACGGACAGCGCCAGGATATCGCGGACCTTCTGATAGAAGCGGGCCTCCGAGGCACGGATGTCCCGGATGCGTTCCAGCAGCTCGTCGAAATAGTCGAACTTGGGGTCCTTCAGGCGTTCGTCGTTCATGACGAAGCCCTTGACCAGATAGTCCCGCAAGACCGTCGTCGCCCAGCGCCGGAACTGGATGCCGCGCTCGGAACGCACCCGGTAGCCGATGGCCAGAATGACCTCCAGGCTGTAGGTCTTCAGCTTACGCTGAACCTGCCGCGCCCCCTCGGGCCGAACTTGTAAGAGTTCCTTACAAGTTGCCGACTCGACCAGTTCCGCGTCGGCATAGATGGCCTTGACGAGTTGGGTGATGGCCTGGGGCGAGGTCTGGAACAGTTCGGCCATTTCGGCCTGGGTCAGCCAGACGGTGCCGCCGATGACCCGAAGCTGAACCTGGGTGGTGCCGTCCTCGGTGGTATAGAGGATCAACTCGCCGGCGCTCATCGCTCGCCCTCCCCATTGCCGCCGAACAGGTCTGGCTGTCCCGCAGCTTTATGGCGCGTGGTAGTCGGCGCCGGCTCGGGCCGGGGCGGCGCCTTGGGCAGGTTTTCGACTTTCAGGCTGTAATCGTCATGCCCCCATTCGCAACGGTTCTTGATGTGGTTGGGAATCTTCTTGACCGTCAGGTTCGGCCAGCGATCCGCCGCCCCCCGGAAGGCCGCGCAGAGAACCAACACGCTGCGGTCCGGCCCGACTTCGTCGCTTAGACTTTGAAGCTGATCCGGCCCCAGGGTCTGGGTGGTGACGTAAATGAAGTCGCGTTCGGTGGAATGGCCGTGCTGCCAATAGACCGCGTCGCTGGGGGCGTAGGTGAAGTTCTCATGCTTGCACATCGCCTCGGCCAGCATTTCGGCATTGTAGGCTTTGTTGATGACCTCGCGGCCCCACTTATCGGTCTCCAGCAGCGAGGGCGCCAGGCGGAAATAGCGGAAACCGCCGCCGCCCTGCCAACCGACGGCCTCGGTAATGCCGCCCTTGTCCTCGCCGTCGATCACCTTCTTCAGGCGCGGAATGATATGGGTGTGGCAGTGCTCGCCCAACTCCACCATGATCCAGCGTCGCCCCATCTTATGGGCGACGGCGCCGGTGGTGCCGGAACCGGCGAAGGAGTCGAGAACGAGGTCGCCGGGGTTGGTGGCGATTTCGATTATACGGCTTAGCAAACGTTCTGGCTTTGGTGTCGCAAAAGGCTCTATGTCTGGCAGCAACTTTCGCAAATGGTCCCGTCTGGCTTCTTGATTTGATCCTACTTCACTCGCGGGCCACCACGTTTTAGGGACAACACCGGCCTGAACGTCAGATAGATATTTTTTAATTACAGGCAATCTGTTGCCGTCTTTCCCGAAATACACCCGTCCATCAGCAAGAGCTGTTTCAAATGTTGACTTACTGAATCGCCAGAAATTACCCGATGGCGGCGTCACAATTCTCCCAGATGGAAGCGTGATCTCATATCGCAAGCTTTCCCCGCCGCTTTTTGCGGTTCCGTCAGCGCCCTGCCGCCATGGCCCTCGTGGGTCATTGTCGGGGTTCTGATATCTGCTGAGCTGGGCTTCCGTTTTCTCTAGGAAGTTTCGCGTCTTTCTCCATACATCCCGATTCTTTGCATACAGAAGAACGTAGTCATGTGAGGATGAAACATCTGTATCGTTCTTTCTGCCGCTGTCCTTCTCCCAGACCATTGAGGACACGTAATTACTGCGGCCAAAAATCTCATCGCAAATTATTTTAAGGTAATGGCACTCGTTGTCATCAATTGTAATCCACAAAGACCCATCGTCAGGCAGTAGCCTGCGAATAATATCAAGACGATCCCGCATTAAAGACAGCCAAAGAGAGTGCTCGATTCCGTCGTCGTAATGCTCGAACGCGCTGCCGGTGTTGTAGGGCGGGTCGATGAAGACGCACTTCACCTTGCCCGTGAATTCCTGTTCCAGCGCCTTCAGGGCGAGCAGGTTGTCGCCGAAGATCAGGCGGTTGTCGAAGATGTCGTCGTCGGTGATGCGGGCTGCCGCGTGATACGACTTCTCCGGGTCTTCCAGCAGGATGCGCGGCTCCAGCCTTGGCCGATCCTCCTTGCCGATCCATGTCAGTTCGAGTTTTTGTTTTTTGCTCATGGGACCGACTTTTTCATCAGGCTGGAAACGTCGTCTTGAATGTCGCCGATTTTGGTTTCACGCGAAGCCGCGAAGTCGCGAAGGAAAGGGCTATCCTGAGAGGCATTTTTGTCGGACCCGCTTTCGGAAAATTCTTTCCTTCGCGCCTTCGCGGCTTCGCGTGAGCCAATCTTTACCCTGAACTTGGCGTGATACGACTTTTCCGAGTCGTCCAGATAAAATCGCCATTCCCGTTCCGGCACCTTCGGCTCAGACATGGATGGCCTCCCGCTCAACATGAGGGCGCAATTCCGGGCGCAGGGCCTTTTCCGTCACCAAGTCCACCGGGCAGCCGAAAATATCCTCCAGGTAAAACTGCACCCCGAAATAGCGGGCCGACGTGGCTGGTCCGTCAAAGTCCACCAGGACATCCATGTCGCTGTCATCACGCCCCGCGCCCCGCGCCAGCGACCCGAACAGGGCCAAGCGGGTGACGCCAAACCGCCGGGCCAACTCGATCTTATGCTGCGCCAGCCGTTCCAATGCCCGTGATCGATTCATGGGTTATCCGGCTCCGCTCTCATGGTCGTTTTCTTCCTCCCTTCCTAGTCCATTACTACCACAAACGATGGCAATGGAAATCCCATCTTCTTTTATTGCAGCCTCCATCGGATGGTGAGGAGGTTCTGGCTGGTGACATTCTGCGCCAGCTTGGCCTCGATCTGGCCGATGAGTTCCCCTCGCTGTTTATCCACCTCGTCCTGGGCATCAAAGAGGCTGCGCCGCTTCTGGTTGCGGATGCCTTCAAGGGTCTTGATCTGTTTCTGGCCGGCCAGCTTTTCCTCAAGCGTGAGAGCGGTGGTGGCGGCGCGCCGCGCCTCCTTGATCTGGCGGTCGAATTCCTTGATCTCGCGTTCCAACCCCACCTTGAGGTCGTCAGCCCAGCCGTCGAGTTTGTCTGCTTCCGCCGCAAAGAACTTGGCGTTGCGCTCCGAGATGTCGCGCTGGATGTCCTTCTGCCGGCGCTGGACGAAACTATCGAGCGCTGTTGAAATGTCCGCCGGAGTGGCTGCATCGGCTCTGACCTCTCCCGGAACGGTCAGGAGGCGCTGGAGGATGTCTTCGCTCAACTCGCTACCGGAATCGGCCACACCGGCGAACAGCAGGTGATCCTCCACCTGATCCAGGGATTCGATTGTGAACAGCGACAAGGTCAGCCAGCCTGACTGGCCGCGCAGGTGTTCCAGGATGGTGACCTTGCCATCGTGACTGTCGTAGTCGAAACGAACCTCGGCCACGGGCAGGTCGCGCCCCTTGGCCTGGGCGACCACGGCGTCGGCCAACGGATGGCCCAGGCGGTAGAGGTGCGCCTCGCCCGAGCGGCGGGGCAGTTCATAGAGCCCGAGAGGAATCTCCTTGGCGCGATCCGGGAACGGACAGGTCGTGAGGCGAAAGGACGATGCGTCCGGGAAATCCGCTTGGCCATCCAGTTCCTGGCGGGTCAACTGCATCAGGCGTTGCTCGAACTTGCTCAGATAGGCCTTGGACGCCTCGTCGCGGACCTTCAGCTTCTCCCGCACCTCGTCATCGAAGTTCTCCAGCAATTGCTGGCGGGTGCGGGTCATCGCCTGGTCGATCTCCAGGCTGAGTTCGAGTTGAAGTTGGTCGAAGGCGGTCTTGATTTCGTCGTGCTGCCGACATTTCTGGTAAATACCGGCGATGCGCTTCTCGAAATCGACGCCGGACTCGATGGCGCCCAAGACCTCGTCGCTGGCACCGAACACGCCCTCGAACAATTGGAATTTCTCGGACAGCAGGCGGAAGACCCGCTGGTCGGCCTCGTTCTTGCGATTGAGGAAGTTCACCACCACCACGTCGTGCTTCTGACCGTAACGATGGCAACGGCCGATGCGCTGCTCGATCCGCTGTGGATTCCAGGGCAGATCGTAATTCACCACCAGGGAGCAGAATTGAAGGTTGATACCTTCCGCGCCGGCCTCGGTGGCGATCATGATACGCCCTTCTTCACGGAAGTAATCGACCAGCGCCGACCGCATATCGGCGGTGCGCGAGCCGGTTATCCGGTCGGAGCCCTCGTGCCGGACCTTCCAGGCGCTATAGATTTTCTTCGAGCCTTCGTCGGTGTTGGTGCCGTTGAACAGGACAATGCCGTCCGCGAACGGACTATCGGCCAGAACCCGAAGCAGGTAGTTCTGGGTGCGTCGCGATTCCGTGAAGATGATCGCCTTCTCAGCCGCACCGATGTCTTTGGCGGTCTTGAAGGCGACCTCCAGCGCCTTGAGAAGCGCTTTTCCTTTCGCGTTGTGGTCGATCGATGTCGCGATGCGGGCGAACCCGTCAAGATCGGCGATCTCCGCCTCGATGGCCTTGCGGTCAGCATCCGAGAGGGGCTCGTCGGCTTCGTCCTCGTTCCACTCCTCGGCAGTCTCGTCCAAGGCCTCGTAGTCCTGGTCGAGTTCATCTTCCAGTGTCTGAGCAGGCTCATGCTGGTGCAGCTTATCCTTGAGCCGCGTGGATATTGTCGTGAGCGCCCCCGCTATGGCGAAGGTGGACGATGCCAACAACTTGCGCAGCACCAGCGTCATCAGGGTGCGCTGGCTGGCTGGTAAAGCCTGGAGATTGTCGCGGCGTAAGTAGCCGGAAACCAATTCATAGAGCTCGTCCTCACCCTCGCTCGGGGTGAATTCCTCTACCAGCGGTAAGCGCTTGGTGTAGGGGACGTAGGCTGTCACCTGCCGTCGCAGGGTCCGGTGGCAGACCGGCTTAAGCCGTTCTTTCAGGGTATTGAACGTCCGCTCCTGGCCGAGATTGACGAACTGCTCTCGGAAGCTCTTCAGATCGCCGAAGGTGTGCTCGTCGATGAAGCTGACCAACCCGTAGAGCTCGAGCAGCGAATTCTGGAGCGGTGTCGCCGTCAGCAGCAGTTTCTGTGCATGCGCCAATGCGCCCTTGAGCGTATTGGCGATGACATTGGACGGTTTGTAGACGTTGCGCAGGCGGTGGGCTTCGTCGATGACCACCAGATCCCATGGGATCGAATGAACGTCGGACGCCTTGTTGCGGGCGAACTGGTAGGAGCAGATAACGACGATGTCTTGGACATCGAAGGGCCGAAAATTACCCTGTTTCTGGGCTTCCTTGTAGGAGCGGGCTTCCAGGATGACGCAGGGCAGGAAAAACTTCTCGCCAAGCTCCTGATGCCATTGCTTGCGCAGATTGGAAGGCGCGATGATCAAAATTCGCCGCTTCCGCTCCGCCCACTTTTGGGAAATGACCAACCCTGCTTCGATGGTCTTGCCGAGGCCGACCTCGTCGGCCAGGACAGCCCCTTTCGACAGAGGCGAGCGAAAGGCGAAAAGTGCGGCATCGACCTGGTGGGGGTTGAGATCGACCTGCGCGCCCGCCACAGCACCCGCAATCTTCTCGTCGCTGTCCGAGGAACAACGCCGCGTCAGTTCGTGCGCAAAATATTTCGAATGGTAGGCAGTCAGATGCATCCCCTGTTTCGTCCCCTCAATCTCCATAACTAGGCAACCTAATTCCCAGACTTACCGGGATGCCAATATTTTTCCCAGCTTTAAGCAATGTCTTGTCCAGGCTGTAGATGGCCTCAGCCCGGTGGTTCTTGGCGATTGCCAAGTGCAACGCATCGCCCGCTCTGAGCCCGCTTTCGTAATTACCGAGATACTCCTTGGCGAGGTTGAAGTCATCGCCGTTCGGCAGGATGACAGCGAAGGATTCCTCAACCATCGCCTCGAACCGCACGTCAGCCTCGCGCGCAGCCTCGGCGCTCAGGCCGCCCATGCGGACCTCGCGGGCGAGCAGCGAGGAGAACTCGACCCGCGTCCAATGGCTGACCGCCAAGTCCTCGGCCGACAGGTCAACGAGGAACTTGGTGATCTTGTCGCTCGTCGCCTCAGGCAAGATGAGCGGTACGAGAAAGCTGGTGTCGAAATAGTGCATCCCCCGTGTTCGCCTCACAGCCCTTCGTCCCGCGCCTCGCGCAGCAACTCGGCAGAGGGCCGCCGCAACCGAGGCATGGTGGCTCGAAACTCGGCCAGTTCCCGGAGCCGCAACGGCTTCTTGGGCCGGGAGGCTGGCGAAATATGCGCCACCGCTCGACCACGACGGGTAATCACGACATCTTCGCCGGCTTCCACCTTGTCGAGCAGTTCGCTCAAATGCGCCTTCGCCTGGGCCAGATTGACCGTCACCATGGCACCCTCATATGGTCATAAAACTGGTCACATGGTAGCGCAAGGCGGCCGGGTTGGCTACAGGTTCGTTTGGGGAAGCTGTCGGACGACACGCCAGCTTTCAGAGCGTCGCCGCTTGGGGCGCAATCGCGGAGAGGGTTCAGCCGTGGTGGCCTCTCCTCCAGCGGACGGCTCTTGACTCGACGGCGCGGTGGTGGTCACAAGCTACCAGGGGGAATGTTCCGACTGTGGTTTTTGTCGGTTATGCCGACATCGGCATAACAGATGGTCCGCGAACTTGAGGTCGATGCCCCCATCCGAATCAAACCCGGTCGCTTCGTCCGCCTGCGAAGCTTTGCCCTCAACCTCGAAAATGCGCTCTCATACCGGCTGACAGGACGCGAACGGAACAACCCTGGGTCCGGAGGGCTGGAGCGATTGTAAAGAAATACCATGGGATGGCGTGGTCGTTACTGTTTGCCCGGATGGCGCCTTATGGAGATGGGCCATGTTTGGCGGGTACGCCGACGCCACGTGGTTCTCTGAATAAGGGCTCCGGGTGTGACCTCGTCATCATTTCTTGATCATACCCGTTGGGTCCATGTGGACGTGGGAGCGGTCTTCGCGGGCATGTCAATTCCTGCGGAGACGCGGCATACTGACGGCGGGCGGAGCGATTCCGCCGCGGACGTCGAGATGCCAAGACTTCATCGTTATCCAGGAGGATTCCCGCCCATGACGTCCCTTCCCGCCGTGCGGATCGCGCAGGGCATGAGCCGACGCCTGCGCCGGGGACATCCCTGGTTGTTTTCCAACGAGATCGAGATGACCCCGGACACCAGAGCGCTGCCCCCCGGTGCCCTGGTTTCGGTCGTGGACAGCGGGGGGGAGCGTCTGGGAACGGGGACCTTCAACGTCCATTCTCTGATTTCGGTCCGCCTGTTGTCGAGGGACCCGGACCAGGCCGTCGACTCCGCCTTCGTGGCCGGTCGGTTGCGGGCGGCGCTGGCCTTGCGGGAACGTCTGGTCCCGGCCCCCCACTACCGCCTGATCCATTCCGAGGCCGACAATCTGCCCGGTCTGGTGGTCGACCGTTACGGCGATGTCGTCGCCTGTCAGGTCAACACGGCGGGCATGGAGGCTCTGCTGCCCGACATCCTGACCGCGCTGGACGATGTGCTTGCCCCATCCGCCGTGGTTTTGCAGAACGATTCCCCGGTCCGGACCCTGGAGGGCCTCGACCGGTATCACCGGATCGCCAAGGGAACGGTGGAGGGACCGGTTCCCCTGACCGAGAACGGCGTCCGCTTCCTCGCCGATCTGAACGAGGGCCAGAAGACCGGCTGGTTCCATGACCAGCGCGACAACCGGGCCTTCGTGGCCCGCCTCTGCCCCGGACGTACGGTGATCGACCTGTTCACCTACGCCGGCGGGTTCGCGGTTCAGGCCGCCTGCGCCGGAGCGGCGGCGGTGACCGCAGTGGACCGCTCCGAGTCCGCGCTGACCCTGGCGGCGGCGGCGGCGGCGCTCAACGGCGTCACCGGTCTCTGCCGCTTCGTCCGCGCCGAAGCCTTCGCGGAGATGGAGCGCCTTCTGGCCGCGAAGGAGCGCTTCGGCGTGGTCGTGTGCGACCCCCCGGCCTTCGTCAAGGGCCGGAAGGACCTCGCGGCGGGCCTCAAGGGGTATCGCAAGCTGGCGCGTCTGGCCGCCGAATTGGTGGAGCCGGGCGGATTCCTGTTCATCGCCTCCTGCTCCCACCACGTCTCCCCGGAGGCGTTCGCCGAGGAGGTCGCCCGTGGAATGGCCCTGGCGGGGCGGAGCGGACGCATCCTGCGCTCCGCCGGTGCCGGGCCGGATCATCCCCTGCACCCCGCAGTGCCGGAGTCGGCCTACCTGAAGGCCTTGACCCTGCAACTGGATTGACCGGCCATCCGCGGGAGCATTGTCACCGATGATGTTGAACCACAAACCGGCCTCAGGGGGAATCCTCTATCGATTCCGCTCGGCGCGAAAACGCTCTGGATAGGTTTGCGCCCTCATAGATCAGTTGGTAGAATAACCGCCTTGTAAGCGGTAGGTCATGGGTTCGAATCCTATTGGGGAACCAGAACTTTACTCTTCGCCGGTTCGCTTCTGCTCTCCCTCGCCGCAGGAGTCCCGCCCACAGTCCTTGCCGCTGAACACGTAACCTGCCGGAATCTCCGCAAAAGTCACCACCCGCCCACCGTTCCGTTGCGCAAAAGCCTCCGCCGGAGGGCGCTCGGCAAAGGGAATCAGTTCCGTGGCTCCCATGCCTCCCGCCCGGGTACTGCCGATGACATAGACAGCCTTGCGCGCGTCGGTCCAGGTTCCCGGCTCCGGCTTGTCCCAACTGGCCCGCCCCATGTCGGTCACATAAAACGCCGCATACGTATGCGTGGCTCCCTCCAGATAGGTGAAGGTGAAGGCGTCCCGCACCGAGGAAAACCAAAGGGGAGTCGTCTCCCCCTTCAGGAATATCTGGCCCTTGGGACCGGCGTGCTCGGCCAGGGACATGTTGCAGATGTAGCCGATCGTCTTCGTGGTCGGCTCCTGGGGTTTGGGAACCTTGGCCTCCTGGCCCTCGCCACAAGCCGCCGGAAGCAGGGCCGCTACAACCAGCACCGCCGCCAACCACCCCCCCCTCATAGTTCGCGCCTCCCGAACACCGCAGCCGCCACCGCCAGCGGCAGCACGATCCAGGCCACCAGCACCGTCAGCAGGACCGCCGGAGAAAAGCTCACCGTACCGCTCAACCCCGCCAGCCCGGAGAAGGTCCGCACGTTCTCGAAGGCGGTCAGGTTGAACACCCGGTACACATCGGTCGGATTGGCGAGCAGCAAATACGGAAAGACCCCGGCTCCCACCCGGTCCTGCGCCGCCACCAACAGTCCCAGCAACCCCATGTCATAAAGAACGACAAAGAACAGCCAGACTCCGACCGCCAGCCCCGCCGCCGTTCCCCGCTCGCGCACGAGGACGCTGATCAGATAGGCCACCGCCAAGAACACCATTCCCAGCAGAACCGAACTGGCGAGAAGCCACGCGAAAGCCTGCCCGCTCTGCCCGTCCGCGCCCTGCCCCAGACTGATGGCAAGGCCGGCACCGCCATAGCCAACCACCGTGGCAAAGGCGAGCACCGCGCTATGTCCCAGGAATTTGCCCACCACCACGTTGGTCTTGGTCACCGGATAGGTGAGGAGCAGGAGCATGGTCCCCCGCTCCACATCGCCGACAATGGCGTCGAAGGCGAGGAGGAGCGCGATCAGGGGCACCAGGAAAATGGTCAGACTGGCCAGACTGACCACGGTCACCGCCAGGGGCTTGACATCCAGGGCTCCGGTGGGAGCGCTGCCCAGAAACGCCAGTACGAACGCCAGCCCGGCCAGGAGCAGGGTTGCTCCCAGAACCCAACGGTTACGAAAGGCGTCCCGCACTTCCTTTCCGGCAATGATCATTGTCGCGCTCATGACACATCCTCGGGATCATGGCCGAAGCGCAGATAGACATCATCCAGCGACGGAAGCTCAATGTCGATATCCGCCACCGCCCGCCCCAACGCCGTGATCCGCCCCAGCACCGCCATCTTGTCGGGAAGGGCGCAGGTAAGCTCCAGGGAATGCTCGCCCGAACGCTTGCGAACCAGATCGCCCAGGCGCTCGGCGATTACAGCCGTTTCCCCGGAAACGGTGACGCGGATGCGAACCGGCAGATCGGCCTCGCGGCGCAGGGTGTCCAGATCGCCCAGGACCACCAGCCGCCCCCGCTTCATGATGGCGATCAGATCGGTGCGGGCCTCCAATTCAGTCAGGATGTGGGAGGACAGCACCACGGTGGCTCCGGCCGCCTCCAGTTCCTGGATGATGCGGAAGAACTCCTGGCGCAGCACCGGATCAAGGCCGGTGGTTGGCTCGTCCAGCAAAAGCAGGCGTGGACGCCCGATCAACGCCTGAGCCAGACCAAGCCGCTGCCGCATGCCCTTGGAATAGGTCTTGACCCGCCGTTCCGCCGCATGGGTCAGCCCCACCCGCTCCAGCAGCACGCCGCAGACCTCCAACGGTTCCTTCTTCAGCCGGGCATAAAAGCGCAGCGTTTCCAGGCCGCTGATCTCCTCGTGAAAAGCGACGTTTTCCGGCAGGAACCCAATGCGGCGGCGAAAGTCGAGGCCCGCCGATCCGGGGTCCGCCCCAAGAACCGCGATGCTGCCCGCGCTCGCCCTGGTCAGGCCGAGCATCAGCTTCATCAGGGTGGTCTTGCCGGCACCGTTGTGGCCGAGCAGAGCGAGGCAGCTCCCCTCCGGCACACGCATGCTCACCTCGGACACGGCCGCATGCGCGCCATAGCGCTTGGTGAGGGCCTGGAGGTCGATGGCCCCCTCGCTCATGACCGATCCTCGGCCCAGGTGGGGATGGCGACCGGAGACACCGGAGACTCCATCAGGGGGAAACTATCCACCACGCCGCCCGGATACAGGGCCGGAAAGCGGGCTTGAGCATAGCGCAGGGTTTCCATGGCCGGACTGGACAGCAACAGCTTCGCCAGCGGGTACTTCCACACCACCACATCCATCAGGGTATTCGGTCGATACGCCACATCGGCAACGCGGTCGCCGTTGAGGTCGAAGGCCGGGTTACCGCTCCAGAAATTGCCGCGCCCGCCCTTGGACCATTCGTAAAAGACGGTGCCGGTATATTTCACCTGGGTCTTGTTGTCCACGAAGGCGTTGCCATGGAGCGTATTGCTCTCCGACCCGCCGCTGAAATGCATGCCGATGCCGCAACCCTCGAAGCGGTTATCATGGATCGTGTTGCCGGTCGCCGTATAGATGAACGCGCCCTTGTCGTGGGTTCCCTTGACGACATTGAAAGCCACATCGGACTTGTGGGAGGTGTGGAACATCAGCCCGTGCTGCTCGTCATTGATGGACACGTTGCGCAGCACCTTGAGCCCGTCCGAGTACATCAGGGCATAGCCGACATGGTTGCCGACCGAGACATTGTCGGTGATCTCGTTCCTGTTCGCCCACATGTAATGCACGGCAAAGCGCACCCCGTGAAAGCGGTTGGCACGGATGATATTGCCGTTGGCGCTGGTGATGAAGATGCCGTCCCGGCCCGCCTCGAAGGTGTTGCCCTCGATCAGCGCTCCCTTGGTCGACCACACGTGCATGCCGTCGCCGCGCTCGTTCAGCCAGACCTCGCTGGCGTTCCTGATCCGGTTGGAGAGAACGCGGACATTGCGCGATCCGTGCAGAGCGATCCCGAACAGATTGTCTTCGATCCGGTTGTTCTCGATCAGGGCATCATCGGCTTTCTGGTCCACATAAATACCGGCGTCGATGTCGGCCCCGACAATGCCGGACTTGCGGATGGTGAGACCGCGCACCGTGACGCCGGCAGCCTCGATGCGGATGACGCTGCCCGTGCCCGTGCCCTCGACCACGGCTCCCGGTTCGCCTTCGACAACCAGAGGCTTGTCGATCACCACCTGACCGTCATAAACGCCGGGAGGCAGATGCAGCACGTCACCGGGAGCCGCCGCCGCAATGGCCGAGCGCAAGTCCCCGTTGGTCAGAATGTGGGTGGAGGCCCGCGCGCCCTCCGGCAACCCGGCCATCGCCACCAAGGCGACGACGAGGGAAAACCATTTGGCGCGCGGACCCATCGCTTAGGCCTCGACCAGCATACGCCCGCTCATTTCCATGTGCAGAGCGTGACAGAACCACTGGCAATAGTACCAGTGCACACCGGGCCGGTCGGCGACGAAGGTGACCGACGCCGAGGCCTGCGGGCCGATTTCTATGCACACGCCGTGGCCGACCATAGTGAAGCCATGGGCCAGGTCGGACATGTTGTCGAGGTTGGTGACGACCACCGTCACCTCGTTGCCCGCCTTGACGGTGAAGTCGGTGATGCCGAAAGCCGGAGCCACCGAGGTCATGTACACCCGCACCTTGTTGCCGTCGCGGATGACCTTGTTGTCGGCTTCGAGATCGACACCATCGGCCTTGGCCATCGCCTTCAGGTCGTCGAACAGGGGATCGGTCCGCTTGTACACGTCGAGCGGCTTGATCTTCGACCTGTGGACGATTACCGCGTCGTGCGGCTCGGCAAAGGTGGCTCCGTCATGCACCAGCTTCATCTGATCGCCCGAGATGTCGATCAACTGGTCGTTCTCCGGCTTCAGCGGACCGACGTTGAGGAAACGGTCCTTGGAGAACTTGCACAACGCCACCAGCCACTTGCCATCGGCTTCCTTGGTTTCGGCCATGGAGGCGTTGGTGTGGCCGACCTGGTAGTGCACGTCGATCTTCTGGCGGATCGGGTTGACCTTCTCGCCGCTGCGCTGCTTGATCGCGTCGGCGATGTTCCACTTGACGATCTGGCTGTCGAGGAACACCGAGGTGTAGGCATTGCCCCGCCCATCAAAGGTGGTGTGCAGGGGGCCGAGACCGATTTCCGGCTGGGCGACGATGCACTGCTTTTCGGTGATTTTGCCCGCGAACAGTTCGTCGAGCTTGGCCCACTCCACCACCGACACGGTCGGCGACAGCTTGCCGTTCAGCATGACGTACTTACCGTCGGGCGAGGCGTTGCAGCCGTGCGGGCTGTTGGGAATCGGGATGTAACGGGTGAAGTCGGACTTGGCCGCCTTGCGTCCGTCCAGCACGTCCACGCCGGCGATCTTCTGCGCCTTGCCCGCCTTCACGGCGGCCTCGATCGCGGCGATGTTGAAGATCACCGCATGATCCTCGGGCGAGGCGGTCATCTCGCCGACGGTGACGCCCTCTTCCGAGTTGTAGCAGGTGGCAGCGGTGTATTTGCCTGCGTAGTCGGCGTCGGTGTTGTCCAGATTGCCGCTGACCATGACCTGCCACGCCACCTTCATGGTGTCGCCGTCCACCGCCGTATAGATCGAGACGTACTCCTTCGGATTGGTGAGATTGATCCCGGTGTTAGGCACGGGAATCCGGTGCTCGCCGCAGCAGAACACATAGCCGGTTTTCGGATAGCGCTGGTTGCGCAAGCCGTGAATCGAGTGGGAGTTGGGGATTTCGATGACCTTATCGGTCTTCATGATGTCGAGACGGATACGGGCAATGCGGGTGTTCGACTTGTCATTGATGAACAGGTAACGCCCGTCATAGGTGCCGTCGGTGTACGAGGGGCGCGGGTGGTGCGTATCACCCTGGTCAAAGGTCACCAAGCCCCTCTTGGCCAAGGAAGCCTTGGTTTCCGGCGTCAGGCCCTCGGAGAGGATTTTGAGACTCTCGTTGGTCTGGCCCCAGCCGGTGGCGCTGCACCGGTTGAACACCGGAATGCGCATCAACTCGCGCATGGACGGCAGGCCGACAATACGGACTTCGCCCGAATGACCGCCGCTCCAGAAGCCGTAGTATTCGTCGATCTTGCCCGGTGCCACGTCGGCGCTGCCCTCGGCCGCCCTCGCCTCACCGATCAGGGAGGCCCCCCCCAGACCGGCCACCATGCCGCCGCCGAGCCCGGCAAGGCCGGTCAGCGTGGCAATCTTCGCGCCACTGCCCAACAGCGAGCGACGCGATACGCAACAACTCTCTTTTTCTTCCGACATGCTCAACTCTCCCCTGATGACCCCAAACTGCGGTCGGTGGCCGCTTCTTTCTCCGCCTGAAGCGCGTGGATGATCCGTTTTTCGCGCTTCGTCCGCCGCAGAACGAGCGGCGGACAGACCGAGTCGTTCGAATAGTTGGCCTGACAGCCCAGGCAATACAGACATTCGTTGGGATTGATCTGGCCGGTCGGATGAATGGCCTGGACCATGCATTGACGGCTACAGATGCTGCATTCAAAGCCGCACTGGCGACGGCGTTTCAGCCACTCGAACATGCGCACGCGACCGGGAATGGCCAAGCCCGCCCCCAGCGGACACACATAGCGGCAGAACGCCCGCTCGACGAATATCCCGGCTCCGAGCAACGCAAGGGCATACAGAACGAACGGCCACTCGCGGGCAAAGTGGAGCAGGACCACGGTTTTAAAAGGCTCCACCTCGGCGGCGACCTCGGCCATGGCGATGGAGTGCAGCGACAGCCCGAACAGGGCGAGAAACAGGATATACTTGAACGCCCACAACCGCTCGTGCCAGCCGAATTTCAGGGCGTATTGCGGCACCTTAAGCTTGCGCGCCAGCCGGCTGATCAATTCCTGCAAAGCCCCGAACGGGCACAGCCAGCCGCAATAAGCTCCCCTTCCCCAGAACAGGAGCGCCACGGCGGTCGCACACCACAGAATGAAGATCAGCGGCTCCAGCAGGAAAAAGTCCCAGCGGAACCCGCCCCCCATCAGAGAACCGGCAAAGGTGAAGACGTTGACCACGGAAAGCTGCGCCTGGGCATAGCCTCCGATCCACACCACCGTGAACACCAGAAAGGCGACCCGCACCCGATCCGTCAGTTTCGGGTACTTGGTGAGAATGTCCTGAAAGAAGAAGATCAGGGTCAGAACGACCAGCGACAGGGACAAAATCGCGATATCCAGCACGCGCGAGCGCCAGATGCCCATCCACAACTCATTCTTCTCCTCGGCAACGGCAGCGGTTCGCTTGAGGAAGTGCTCAGGCAGACTGTAGGAGAGGGAGAAGCTGGTGTACGCTTTCTGAATGGGCCCGGTGGGACGTTGCGCCAACAGCTCGATCCGCCATGGCTTGGCCGGGTCGAAGACAGTCCCGTCGGGAATCTTGTACAGGCCCACCTCGACAAAATCCGGCATCCCTGCGTTCAACGAGCCCAGTCGGCGATAGTGGCTGTCGTGAAAAATGACGGTGGTGTCGTCCTGGACCAGCTTGATGCGGTCAAAAATACCGCCGCGCACGAACCCGGTGCCACGGAACGAGTAGTCTCCGTTGGCCATCAACAGAATGGCCGACTGACCGGGAGCGAGCCACTCCTTGAGGTTGTCGTATTCCGCAACACCCAGCAGGTTGCGGCCGATGATCTCCGGCGTGATCAGGGTAGCGTGGAAGTCGATGAAGGCGGCTCCAGGCTCGCCCGCCCGGCCAAAGGGTTCCGGGCTGCCAACCCCGACCTTGAGAAAAGCCGCATCCACGTCGCCATTGGTCAGGTACAGACGCCGCACCGACCCATCTCCTAGCAAAGCCTGCCAGTCCATGGGCTTGAAAGGAGGCTCGATCAGCGCAACCGTCTCTTTGGGCGCGTCGGAAACGGCCTTGAAGCCCGCCAGCCTGTGCGCCCGTGCCACCTTGATTCCGGTGCGGATCACGCCGTCGTTGATGACGATCGCGGTCACCGTGGCTCCGCTGATCGCATCGACCGCTCCCTTGTCCGGAGCCTTCTCCTCCAACGTGCGGCCGACGTAGCGGGTGACGAAATCGAACAGCCGCTGCTCCGGGATGCCGACCAGCAGGATCGGCTCGTGGTGCTCGATCACCTTGGCCCCGACAATGACGGCATTCTTGTCGAGTCCGACCAGTACGCGAATGGGCTTGCCCGAGTACCCGATGTCGTTGGTGGCATAAATGAGCCCGAGCGGCTGATCGCCCTTATAAGCGACCGCCGCCGGAGGAGTCCCCTCCACCGGACCGAAGCGGTCGGCTCCGGGAAACACCTCCGCCGGATTATCGTCGGCGCTGAAGGCGCTGAACCCGCGCGCCCAAGCCCCCTGCTGCAACACGGCAAAAATTCCGCCCATGCAAACAAGAAACAACGCCAAGCGCCTAGCCATTCCCCACGCAGCCACCGCCATAAGAAAAACTACCTACCTCAAAAATGCTGCACCCGCGAAAACCTGAGGCAAGTCTGGGGCCATCGGAGCGGAAATGGCCTTGACGTTCGTCAAATGCCTGACGGTTCCCCAACCAGCCGCCGCAGCCCGTTCCGCAGCTTGCCGAAACTGGGCGAGACGTTCCGGAGGGGGTCACTCCAATGCCTTCGTTAACAAGCAAGCGTGATCTGCCGGTGCAGACCCGCATGGCTTTGGTCTTGCCCGGCGCCGTCAATACCGACGAAGAGTTGCGCCCCGCCGTCGATGCGCCAGAGGGAAGATCGGGACGAACTGCCGCCGACGGCCCACACCTCGCCACCGGAGCCGATGCACCCCATCGTAGGACGGTCCGGGGAAGGGCGCGTCACGGGATCATCCTGGCGCGCGCGGCGCCGAAGCCGGTCAGATGGGTCATCCGCAGCATAACGGTCTATCCTTGATCTAGAGCATTCTCCTCTCTGACGGAATCGTGGGGGATTCCCAAGAGGGCGGAAATCTGATTCAAGATGAGGGCTGGTGAGGGAGGCCAGCCTTCATGACCGCACCTCTTTCCAAAGACCTTCGCAAACGCCTGATCGCAGCCGTCGAGGGCGGCCAGTCCTGCCACTCGGAGCGAAGCGGTTCGGGGTGGCGGCCTCGACGGCGATCAAACTGGTCAGCCTCTGGCGCCGGGAGTCCCATATGGACCCCAAGCCCATGGGTGGCGACCGGCACTCGCACCGGATGGAGGCCCATGCGGCCGAAATTCTTGGGCTGATCGACAAGACGCCGGACATCACCATCGCGGAGATCGCCGCCCATCTGGACGACGTTTCATCCTAGAAACGGCAGTTGGACCGGCTTCTGAGAGGTTTCCGGGGCGAAAAACGCTGGTAGAATATGGGGATGGAGCCCACGAAGAATCCCTTGGCCGTTCCCCTGGCGGGTGCTCTACCCAGCGTTGAGCGGGTGTCCCCGGAGGGGCCGGTCGTCGTCGATACCTACGCCGGACCTATTCATGTGGAATGGGACCCGGACGCAGCGGTCACGCCTCTCGGTCATTTGGCTTTTTTTGCCGAATACTTGAAGCTGAGCGGGCGTTTTGATGCCCTGGTGGCGAACTGCCCGCTGTACTACACGAG
>JADGDA010000189.1 GCA_015228695.1 Alphaproteobacteria bacterium | reverse complement strand
CCAGGAACTCCAGCATCATCCATTCGTGATTGCCCATCAGGGCCACGGTGGGAAAGCCCACCGTTTTCTCCGCTCCGAGCACCAGATCGACCACCCGCCGTGGAGCCGGGCCGCGATCCACGAAATCGCCCACAAAGATCAGGACATGGCGCGCCGCGCGTCCCGTGGCCGCATCCTCCCGGATGGCCTTGAGCAGTGCGCCGAGCAACGCCGCCTCTCCGTGGATGTCGCCCACCGCGTACACCCGCGTTCCCTTCGGCGTCGATGGGAAGCCCCTCGATTTTCCGGTCGGGAAATGCCACATTCAGGCTTAGTCCTCGGCGCGCTCGCTTCGGGCCTTGAGTTTATCCTTGGCGAAAGGGCGCGCTAAGTGAAATATTCGGCGTCCGAATCGGGGACGGTTCCAGGTGGAGAGGATACGACCGTGGCGAGGGCGCGTCATTGATGAAACCGACAACCCCCAAGCGGGTCCAGGTTCAACAGGAACTGGCCGACGTGAGCCGGATCGTCACGCCGGAGAAGCTGCTGCTGGAAACCCTGGAGCGGATCGCCCGCCTCCGCGACGGGCGCTTCGCCATGCATTTCCACCTTTCCCGTCTGTTGCCGCAGTACCGGGATGAGTCGTACCTGCGCATCGCCGTCCGCGTCATCGATCCCCTGGCGAGCGGATACCGCTGCCAGATCTTCCTGCTCGGCAACGGCGATATCGTGGTTCTGGGGCGCGACGTTCCCGCCGTGGACATCGAATCCTCGATCTTCAAGCTGCGCACCCTGTTCGGCAAGGACCCCCTGGCCCAGGAGGACGAGGGCGACGGGACCGATCATTTCGTCTCCTGGCACGAGTTGGAAACCGAACTTCCCGCGTTCATGCGGACGGCGGAGGAGTTGCATCGGCAGGCCGAGGCGCGGAAGCTGACCGTCGCCGCGCGGACGCAGAAACCGGAACCCATGTCCTCCAAGCATCTGGAGGCCGTGCTGACATCCCTGGAACGGACCTCGGTGCTGCCCATGGTGCGGCGGCAGGCCGCCGCGCGGTTCGGCGCGGGCGCCCAGGCCGAGGTCGTCTTCCAGGAATTCTTCTTCTCCATGGCGGACATTCAGAAAACCATCGCGCCGAGGCTCGATCTGTTCGCCAACCGCTGGCTGTTCCTGCACTTCACCGGGGAGCTCGACCTCATGATGCTGGCGGCCCTGACCCAGCTCAGGCTGCACCACCGCCCCCCCATCATCAGCGTCAATCTGAACCTGTCCTCCATTTCCGACCGGCGGTTCAAGGCGTTCCTCGACAGTCTGGCCCCCGAGCAATCGCTCATCGTCGAACTGGAGCCCGTGGACGCCTTCTGCAATCTTGCCGCGTTTGCCCGCGCGAAGGAGATGCTGTGGGCGCGGGGGCACAAGATTCTGATGGATCGCCTGACGCCCCTGAGCTTCGAGATGATCGATCTGTCGCTGTTCGAGGCCGATTACGTGAAGGTCAGTTGGAGCCCGGACCTGGGCGACCCCCGCCGCGCCAAGATCGCCGACGATTTCCATGCGGCGGTCCTCGCCCTCGGCGCCGATCGTTTCATCCTCTCCCGCTGCGACTCGGAAGCCGCCGTGAAGTGGGGGATGCAGTTGGGCATTCCGTGGTTCCAGGGCCGCTTCGTCGACGCGATGCTGGGGGCGGTGGCCATGGCGACCTGCAAGGACAGCAAGGCCTGTACCCTGGCCCAGTGCATCAACCGCCGCACCGCCATCGCCGGTCCCCTGCGGGCCGAATGCACCAACCATCCCCAGGTCGACTCCCTGTCGGCGATCCGTTCCCCCGCCCGCTGACGGCCGGAACCGAAGAGGCATCCGAGACCCATGGCAATGAAGCCCGAACCTCAGCCACAGAGCCTTCCCAGCCAGGAAAGCCTGCTGCTCGACTACGTCAAGCGTCTGGAGCAGTACACCAAGGGACGCAAGGCCGTTCATATCCGCCTGTCCCGGCTGTCGGGGGAAAACCGGCAGCCGCAGCGGCTCAAGATCGCGATCAACACCTTCGAGTCCATGGTCAAGCTGTTGCAGGGACAGATGTTCCTCCTCGGCAACGCCGACATCATGTTCATCTACAAGGGGGAAAGCGCCGACGACGTCGAGTCGGCCATCGTCAAGCTGCAATTCATGTTCTCCAGCGATTCTCTCCTCCTTGACGCGGAAGACGGTCAATTCGGGGAATTCGCGCTGTCCTACGACCTGGAACGGCAATATCCCCTGTTGCTCAAGGACGCCCAGGCCCTCGCGGCCGAGGAGAGCAAGCGGAGTCCGGAGCCCCTCCAGCAGTCGGGCGCGGCGGCGGGTTCGGCCCGGTCCAAGCCCCTGGAGCCCCTGACCCCGGCCGTCCTGTTCCGGCTGGAAGAGAGCTTGGTGCAGGCCGATCTGTCCAATCTCGTGCGCCGGCAGTCGGTCTGCGCGATCGTCGGCAAGTCACCGCCACAGCCGGTGTTCGTCGAACTGTTCGTGTCGATCGCCGAGTTGCGCGCCACGGTGTTGCCGAACACCGATATCCTGTCCAGCCGCTGGCTGTTCCAGCATCTCACGGACACCCTCGACCGGCGGGTCCTGTCGATGCTGCACAAGAACGACGATCGTTCCCTCGACAGCGATTTCAGCGTCAATCTCAACGTCGCGACGATCATCAGCCCGGAGTTTCTGAAATTCGACGACAGCATCAAGGCCGGCGCCCGTAATTCCATCGTGCTGGAGTTGCAGGAAATGGACGTCATCGGCGATCTGGCGGCCTATCTGTTCGCGCGCGATTTCGCCCACGAGTGCGGGTACAAGGTCCTGGTGGACGGGGTGACCCGGCGGTCGCTGCCGTTCGTCAACCGGGCGCGGCTGGGGGCCGATCTGATCAAGCTGCTCTGGCAGGCGGACATTCCCAACGTCATGGAGACCGATCAGGGCCCCGTGTTCCGCGACCTGCTGAAAAGCGCGGGACCCAGCCGGATCATCCTGGCCCGCTGCGACGATCAGACCGCGATCGACTTCGGCAAGGAAATGGGCATCAGCCTGTTCCAGGGACGCTATATCGAAGAGCTTCTCGCCGCGGAAAACGCCGCCCGCAACACCAAACCCGCCGGACGGGCGCCGAAGCGCTACTGACGGGAGTCGTACCAGCCCTTGCTGCGGTTGACGATGCGGACCACCGAGAGCATCACCGGCACCTCGATCAGCACGCCCACCACCGTGGCCAGGGCGGCCCCCGACTGGAAGCCGAATAGGCTGATGGCGGCGGCGACGGCCAGCTCGAAAAAGTTGCTGGCTCCGATCAGAGCCGACGGCCCGGCCACGCAATGGGCCTCACCCACCGCGCGGTTGAGCAGATAGGCCAATCCCGAATTGGCGTAGACCTGGATCGTGATCGGCACCGCCAGCATGAGGATGACCAGCGGCTGCGCGATGATCCGCTCCCCCTGGAACCCGAACAGCAGGACGAGGGTCGTGAGAAGCGCGACCAGCGAAACCGGACCGAGACTCTCCAGGGTGCGCGGCAGAGACTCTTTCGCCATCCGCCGCCAGAGTTGGGCGATCGCGACCGGGACCACGATATAGAGCACGACCGACAGAAGCAGGGTGTCCCACGGCACCGTGATCGACGACAGCCCCAGCAGCAGGCCGACGATGGGGGCGAAGGCGAACACCATGATGACGTCGTTGAGCGCCACCTGGGACAGGGTGAAATGGGGCTCGCCCTCGCACAGGTTCGACCAGACAAACACCATGGCGGTGCAGGGCGCGGCGGCGAGCAGGATCAGCCCGGCGATGTAGCCGTCGATCTGTTCGGCGGGCAGATAGGGCCGGAAGAGCCAGCTCACGAAAATCCACCCCAACAGGGCCATGGAGAACGGCTTGACCGCCCAGTTGATGAGCAGGGTCACGCCGATGCCGCGCCAATGCTCCTTGACCCGGTGCAGGGCGCCGAAGTCGATTTTCAGCAGCATGGGGATGATCATCAGCCAGACCAGCCCCGCCACCGGCAGATTGACCCGCGCCGCCTCCATCCGTCCGATGGTCTGGAACAGGGCGGGAAAGGCCAGTCCCAGGGCCACCCCGGCCACGATGCACAGGGCGACCCAAAGGGAAAGGAACCGCTCGAACACCCCCATCGGCGCGCCCGAGGCTTTCTTGGCCGTGACCTCGCACTGCGCCGTCATCGGACCTCTCCCGCCCGGTCGAGGCCCAGTTCCACCAGTTTGCGCATTTTCGCCTCGATCAGCCCGTATATGCGGCGGAACTCGCCCAGACGCTGGTCGTGGGTTCCCTCGGCGGCGGCAGGGTCGGGGAAGCCGATGTGCACCTTGGCCGGGCCACCCGGCCAGACCGGGCAGACCTCCCCGGCGGCGTTGTCGCAGACGGTGATCACCAGATCCATCCGCGGCGCGTCGGGCAGGGCGAATTCGTCCCAGGACTTGGAGCGCAGGCCGGCGACGGAATGGCCCTTTTCCCTCAACACCTCGATGGTCAGGGGATTGACCGCCCCGGTCGGGTGGCTGCCGGCGCTGAACGCCCTGACGCGGCCCCGGCCCAGGTCGTTGAGAAGGGTCTCGGCCATGACGCTGCGGGCGCTGTTGCCCGTGCACAGGACGAGAACGTTACGGGGAGTCTCGGTCATGATGGAACCTCGTGCCGGGTTGAATGGGCCGCGCGCTCCTGATCGCACAGGGCTTGCAGCGGAACCGCGTTGACCTGGACCAGACGGCTCCGGTCTCCGGTCACCGTCGGGTCATCGTCGAGCATCCGGGCCAGCAGAGCGAGAAACGGCCCGGCATAGACGTTGAACGCCCGCTCCGCCAGCCGGTAGTACACCCAGCGGCCGTCCCGCCGTTGCTGGATCAGTCCGGCGGCTTTCAGGGCGGCGAGGTGTTTGGACACGGTCGCCGGAGCCAGCCCCAGAACGGCGGTGATCTGGCAGACGCACAGCTCACCGCTTTCCAGAAGCTTCAGGATGCGGACGCGGCTCGGATCGGTGACGGCCTTGCCGACAAGCTCATAGGTCTCAAGCATGCCCCAAGAATACCATCATTTCGTCGCATGGCGAAATGAAATATAGGTGGCCGGCAGGGAAATCGCATTTCATCCTAGAAACGGCAGTTTGCTGCGCATTGCCTGCTCGATCGGGCTGGCATCTCAACCTGTGGGTGCTGTCTGATGCGCGGTGAGCCAGGGCGGTTGGTGTCGTTGTCGTCCGTGGAGATACTTTTTCAGCGCCTCGGC
>JADGDA010000188.1 GCA_015228695.1 Alphaproteobacteria bacterium | reverse complement strand
GCGCCTTTTTCCGACCTGGACCTGCTGTTCCTGCTCCCGAACGAGCGGACCCCCTATTTCGAAAGCCTGATTGAATATCTGCTCTACATGCTGTGGGACCTCGGGCTCAAGGTCGGCCACTCCAGCCGCAGCGTGGACGAGTGCATGCGTCAGGCCCAGGCCGACACCACCATCCGCACCGCCATGCTGGAGGCCCGGTGGCTGTGGGGCGATCAGGAACTGTACAAAACCTTTCGGAAGCGGTTCCGGACGGAGATCAAGGGCCAGGTCGTGGATTTCGTCGAAAGCAAGCTGGCCGAGCGTGACGCCCGCCACGAGCGGATGGGCGATACCCGCTATGTGCTGGAGCCGAACATCAAGGAGGGCAAGGGGGGGCTGCGCGACCTCCATACCCTGTTCTGGATCTGCCGTTCCCTGTTCGGGGTCTCGGAAATGGGGGAACTGGTCAGCATGGGCGTGCTGACGCGGCAGGACGCGACCCGTTTCGCCAAGGCTCAGAACTTCATGTGGACGGTGCGCTGCCATCTCCACTACCTGACCGGACGTCCCGAGGAACGGCTGACCTTCGATCTCCAGCCCGCGATCGCGCGGCGCATGGGCTACACGGACCACGCGGGGGCGCGGGACGTGGAGCGGTTCATGCGCCATTACTTCCTGACCGCCAAGGATGTGGGCGATCTGACCCGGATCGTCTGCGCGGTGCTGGAGGAGCAGCACAAGCGCAAGCCCAGGTTCTCCCTCCCCTCCTTCACTTTCTGGAAACGGGAGGTCGATGGGTTCGTCATCGAGGGCGGACGCCTCAACGTGTCCGATCCGGAGGCGTTTTCGAACACCCCGTTGAAACTGATCAAACTGTTCCACGCCGCCCATACCCACGGCATCGACATTCACCCGCGGGCCTTGCAGCTCGTGACCCAGAATTTGGGAAAACTGGCGCGGTTGCGGGAAGACCCCGAGGCCAACCGGCTGTTCATCGACATCCTGACGTCGAAGGCCAATCCGATGCTGGCCTTGAGGTCGTTGAACGAGTCAGGGGTTTTCGGCCGTTTCATCCCCGATTTCGGGCGGGTCGTGGCGCAGATGCAGTACGACATGTACCATGTCTACACCACCGACGAACACACCATCCGGGCCATCGGCGTGCTCCATTCCCTGGAGGACGGCTCCATGGCCGAGGACGCGCCACTCACCAGCAAGGTGATCCATCAGATTCAGTCCCGCCGAGCCCTGTACGTGGCGGTTCTGCTTCACGACATCGCCAAGGGACGGGGCGGGGATCACTGCGAACTGGGGGCCAAGGTCGCGCTGAAACTGGGCAAGCGGTTCGGCCTCAGCGCCGAGGAGACGGAAACCGTGAGCTGGCTGGTCGAACACCACCTGCTGATGACCCGCACCGCCTTCAAGCGGGATATCGACGACTTCGCGACGGTCGACCATTTCGTCCGGATCGTCCAGTCGCCCGAGCGGCTGCGCCTCCTGCTCATCCTCACCTGCGCCGACATCCGCGCGGTCAGCACGGTGTCGTGGACGGGCTGGAAGGCGTCCCTGTTGCGCAATCTGTACATGCGCGCCGAGGAGGCCATGTCGGGCGGAGAGGCCGCTCCCAGCCGGCTCCAGCGCATCGAGGCGGCCAAGGACGCCCTCCGCGCGGTGTTGGCCGACCAGCCGAAGGAGGAGGTCGAGGCCCATATGGCGCGCGGCTATCCGTCCTACTGGCTGGCCTTCGACACCGCCGCCCACGAACGTCATGCCCATCTGGTAATGGACGCGGAAAAGGCCGGGCGCTCGTTGACCGTGGATACCCGTTTCGACCCGGCCCGCGCCGCCACGGTCGTCACCGTCTATACGAACGACCACCCCGGCCTGTTCTCCCAGATCGCCGGAGCGATCGCCCTGGCCGGGGAGTCGGTCGTCGATGCCAAAATCGTCACCATGGCCAACGGCATGGCCCTGGATACGTTCTGGATTCAAGGACACACCGTCGGGAAGCCCCTCGCCTCCACCAAGATGAAAAAGATCACCGAAACCATCGGCGAGGCCCTTTCCGGACGGATTCAGCCCGTCGTGGAATTCAAGAAACCCCGGAGCGCCCTCCCCAGCCGCACCCATGTGTTCAAGGTGCCGCCACGGGTGATCGTGGACAATTCGGCCAGCAACACCCACACGGTGGTCGAGGTCAACGGCCGCGACCGTCCCGGTCTGCTCTTCGCCCTGACCCTGGCCCTGACCCGGCTGGGGTTGCAGATTTCCTCGGCGCAGATTTCCACCTTCGGCGAACGGGTCGTGGACGTCTTCTACGTCAAGGACGTATTCGGCATGAAGGTCGACCACCCCGGAAAGCTGCGCGACATCCGCAAGGGGATGCTGGAGGCCCTGGGCGACCCCTCCGGGAGCGCCTCTGCCGACCCCCCTCCCCCGCTTCCTCCGCCCCCGATCCCCAAGCGCCGTCCGCGCGCGTTGGGGGGGAAACCGGTCGGGGGATAAAACAACACGGCAAGACCTTGCGCCCCGGCGAGAGAGACCGCATATCTCTGGCCCGAACGCGATGTAACTCCATTGAAGGGCTGATGAATCCATGACCGAGCAGACGTTCACTTTTCAGGCCGAAGTTTCCAAGCTGTTGGATATCGTCGTGCATTCCCTCTACTCGGACAGGCAGATTTTTCTACGCGAGCTGATTTCCAATGCGTCCGATGCCTGCGACCGCCTGCGCTATGTCGCCATCACCCAACCGGAGCTTCTCGCCGACGATTCCGATTTCAAGATCGTGCTGTCCTTCGACAAGGCGGCCGGAACCTTGACGGTGACCGACAACGGCATCGGAATGAACCGCGATGATCTGGTGGAGAACCTGGGGACCATCGCCCGTTCCGGCACGTCGGCCTTTCTGGGACAGCTCGGAGCCGACAAGAAGGCCGATCTCAACGTGATCGGCCAGTTCGGCGTTGGGTTCTACTCGGCGTTCATGGTGGCGGAGAAGGTGGAGGCCATCTCCCGCAAGGCCGGCGAAACCATCGGTTGGCGCTGGGTTTCCGATGGCAAGGGCGCGTTCACCATCGACGAGGCTCCGGACGCCGCCCGAGGCTGCCGGATCATCCTGCACCTGCGCGAGGACGCGAAGGAGTTTCAGGAGCCCTTCCGCCTGCGCCACATCGTCAAGACCTACTCCGACCACATCGCCCTGCCGGTGGTGCTGGTCGAGGACGGCAAGGAGGAAAAGGTCAACGAGGCCTCGGCCCTGTGGACCCGCCCACGCTCTGAGATCACCGAGGAGCAGTACAAGGAATTCTACCACCACGCCGCCCACGCCTTCGACGAGCCCTGGCTCACCCTCCATTACAAGGCGGAGGGGGCGATCGAGTACACCGCCCTTCTGTTCATTCCGACGGAAAAACCCTTCGATCTGTTCCATCAGGAGCGCAAGACCCAGGCCAAGCTCTATGTCCGCCGCGTCTTCATCACCGATGACTGCGAGGGGTTGCTGCCCCCGTATCTGCGTTTCGTGCGGGGGGTGGTGGACTCCCAGGACCTGCCGCTCAACGTCAGCCGGGAGATGCTCCAGCACAATCCGGTGCTGGGGAAGATCAAGAGCGGGCTGGTGCGCCGCGTCTTCTCGGAGTTGAAGACCCGCAGCGCCGATGCCGACGCCTATGCCAGGTTCTGGAACGTCTTCGGCGCGGTGCTGAAGGAAGGCCTTTACGAGGATCACGAGCGGCGGCAGGAAATTCTGGAACTCTGCCGCTTCCGTACCACCTCCGGTCCCGATCTGATCAGTCTCGACCAATATGTCGAGCGCATGAAGGAGGGACAGGACCAGATCTATTACATCACCGGCGACGATCCCGCCGCCCTGGCCCGCAGCCCGCACCTGGAGGGATTCTTCGCCAAGGGGATCGAGGTGCTTCTTCTCACCGACCCCATCGATGAATTCTGGGTGACCTCCGTCCGGGACTACAAGGAAAAGCACCTTGCGTCCGCCGCCCGCGGCAATGTGGACCTGGGCAAGATCAAGGCTCCCGAGGACAAGCCTGAGGAGGAGGCCAAGGCCGCCCCCGAGGCCGACATCACCGCCCTGGTCGAGGCCTTGAAGAAATCCCTCGGAGCGGACGTCAAGGACGTCCGTCCGTCCGCCCTGCTGACCGAAAGCCCGGTGTGTCTGGTCGCCGACGATACCGACATGAGCAGCCACCTGGAACGGATTTTGCGCCAGCATCGCCAGATCGATCAGCCCACCCCCCGCGTCCTGGAGATCAACCCCCGCCACGGGTTGATCAAGCGCCTCGCCGCCATGGACAAGGACGGGGACGCCTTCACCGACGCCGCCCTGCTGCTTCTGGATCAGGCGCGGATCGTGGACGGAGAACCCCTACCCGACGCCATCGCCTTCGCCCGCCGCCTGAGCGCGGCGATGGAAAAGGGGCTGACGGGGTAGGTGAATGCCGACCATATTGCGCGAAGGTGGCTCTCCGGGATGACGGCGGGCAGGAAGAATTAGACTCCGCTGATTTTCGGGGAGGAATCGGCCTTCGGGCGTTCCCCCTCCGGGATCTTGCCGACGGCGAGATAGCTGGCCAGTTCCGCCAGATTGGTCGCGTGGTCGCCGATCCGTTCGATGTTTTTGGCGATGAACAGCAGATGCGTTCCGGCGGTGATGTGGGCCGGGTTCTCGATCATATAGGTCAGCGTTTCCCGAAAAAACGCTGTGTATGCCTCGTCGAGATCACGGTCGCCGTCCCAGGCGCGCTTCGCCAGTCCGGCATCGCGCCCGGCGAAGGCGTCAGCGGCCATGCGGAGGGTGTCGTCCGCCAGGGACGCCAGATGAACGATCGATTGGGCGGCGGGCGGCAGATGGGAGCCCGCCATCGACTGGACGCGCTTGGCGATGTTCTTGGCATAATCGCCGATCCTCTCCAACTCGGCGGCGGCCCGGATCGCGCTGAAGACGAGGCGCAGATCGTCGGCATAGGGCTGACGCAGGGCCAGCATCCGGATGCACTCCGCCTCGACCTCGTTTTCGATCCTGTCCACCACGCCGTCCTTCAGCACGATCGAATCGGCGGCGGGAACGTCGCTGTCCACCAGCGCCTTGACGGCGGAGGCAAGCTGTTCCCTGCCGAGAAAGGCCAGCATGCGGATCTTCTCGTCCAACTGCCTGAGTTCGGCGTCGAAGGAACGGACGGTATGGGGTTCGTTGTTGATCGTCATTGCTTATCGCATCTCCTGCCGAAGGGGGCTGTCCAGACTGCCGAAGGGAGAAAGATTGTC
>JADGDA010000187.1 GCA_015228695.1 Alphaproteobacteria bacterium | reverse complement strand
GCTCTTCCGGCCGGGACTCCTCGGGCGACGGACGCTCCTCCGGCCGGGACTCCTCGGGCGACGGACGCTCCTCCAGCCGGGACTCCTCGGACGACGGACGCTCCTCCAGCCGGGACTCCTCGGGTGACGGGCGGTCTTCCGGACGGGACTCTTCGGGTGACGGACGGTCTTCCGGGAGAGACTCCTCGGGTCACGATGGGGACCGTGGGGATGGGACCGAGGTGTTTGGCGGGCATGACTACGATGGTGCGGCGGGCAATGACCTGTTCATCTTCGGGGACGTGCACGGACACGCGGATGTCGATGGAGGATCGGGGCGGAGCTGGGTCGACACGATCGAGGTCCAACTGGACGACGGACCCGCCGCCTCGCTCGGCGAAGGGGGCTGGACGTTGCAGATCGACGGACAGATGATCGTGGATACCAGCCAGCACGGATCGATCGACACCCATGGCCAGAGCGGCACGATCCACACCGAGCACGGCGACGTGTCCTTCACCAATATCGAGAAGATCGAGTGGTGACGTGACGAAACCGACCTGAGGGCCGAGGGCCGCCGCCTCCGACATGGGGCGGCGGCTGCGGTTTTCAGGCTCTGAGGGAACCAGAACCCCGTGTCGACCCCGCGTATTTTCGTCAATATCGCCGCCTATCGCGATACCGAGTGCCAATGGACGGTCAAGGACCTGTTCGAGAAGGCGAGCGACCCGGACCGCGTCTTCCTGGGAATCTGCTGGCAATTCGTGGCCGAGGAGGACGCCGACTGCTTTCTGTTCCGGACCCGTCCCGACCAGTGCCGGGTGATCGAGGTTCCCGCCGGCGAGAGTCTGGGGGCCTGCTGGGCCCGGCACAGGGCGGAGTCCCTGTGGCAGGGCGAGGAATATCTGCTCCAGATCGACAGCCACATGCGCGTGGTCCAGGACTGGGACGAGAAGATGATCGCCATGCTCGCGGCGTGCCCGTCGGAGCGGGCGGTGCTGTCGTCCTATCCGCCCTCTTATACCCCCCCCAACACATTGGGGGCGGACATCGTCTCCACCATGTACGCCCGCGAGTTCAACGAGGACGGGGTGCTCCGCCTCCATTCCCGGGGGGTGTCCGTGAAGGAGGCCCCGGCAACGCCGCAGCCCAATCCTTTCTGCGCGGCGGGCTTCCTGTTCGGACCGGGCGAGATCATCCGCGACGTTCCCTATGACCCGTATCTCTATTTCCAGGGCGAGGAGATTTCCCTGGCGGCCCGGCTGTGGACCCACGGGTGGGACATCCACGCCCCGAACGGAGTCCTCATCTACCACGACTACACCAAGCGCGCCGACCGCCCCCGGCACTGGCAGGACCACAAACGGTGGACAAAGCTCAACATCCGGGCCTCCAAGCGGCTGCGGCACCTCCTGGGGATGGAGACCTGCGACGACCCCGAGGCGATCGCGGAGATCGACAGGTACGGATTGGGAACCCGGCGCACCCTGGCGGAATACATGGCGTTCAGCGGCGTCGACTTCCCCCGCAGACTGATCAACGGCAAGTCGGCCGAGGACCTGGAGCGGGAGTTGAAGCCGGAGGAGCGGCGGCAACGGACCGCCGACGTCTTCGGAAAAATCTATCTGAACAACACCTGGGGCTCCCAGGAAACCCGGAGCGGCCCCGGTTCCTCCCTGACGGGCACCCAGACCATCCGGTCCAGGCTGTCGGAACTGTTCGACTTTCTCGATATCCGCGTCGTCGGCGATGCCGGTTGCGGCGACCTCAACTGGATGAGCCAGATCAGCGAGGGGCTGCGTTTCTACTTCGGTTACGACGTGGTGGGCGAGATGGTGGAGGACCTGCGCAAGCGGTACCGCCAGCGCGGCAATCACTTTTTCGTCCAGGCCGACGTGACCCTGGACACCCTGCCCGCCTGCGATGCGATTTTGTGCCGGGATGTGCTGACCCACCTGCCGGACCATCTGGTCAAGGACGCCCTGACGCTTTTCCGCGCCAGCGGGTCCCGCTACCTGATCGCGACCACCCACAAGAGGGGGCGGAACGATCCGGTCAAGCTCGGCAACTGGCAGCCCATCGACCTGTCCGCCCCGCCGTTCTCCCTGCCGCCGCCGCGCACCCTGCTCTCCGAGGACTTGCCCAATTCGTCGAAGGCCCTGGGCGTCTGGCTGCTCCGGGACCTGCCCGAGACCTTTGCCTGAGAACACGATGACGCGACAGCCCCCATCCTCCCGGCGCCGCCGGTTCGGACCCGCCCTTGCCGCGATCCTCGCCGTTCTCCTTGTCTGCGTCGCGATTCCGGCCTCCGCCCTGTGGAGGCCGATGCCGTGGTCCCTGGCGACGGTGTGGTGGGACTTGCCCCGGACCGGCCCTTTCCGCTCCCTTAGCATGGAGATGGACGTTCTGACCGATCTGCCCTCGGACCAGCGGGTCTATCTGTCGGCCATCGGGCTGGGCACCCTCGGCGCCACCCGTTTTTACGGCGGCGTGCAGACGGGAGCGCGGGTCCCGGAGGGGGGCCGGGACCGCATCGCCCTCTTCTCCCGCTGGGACGAGCGGTCCCCGGACGCCATGCGCCCCGCTCCGGGCGGATTCACGGAAAGCGCCGGTTACGAGGGCGACTTCATCAGCGTGCGTCAACGGGTGCCCTGGCACGGCGGCCGCTATATCGTTTCCCTGGACGTTTCCGAGAGCGACTCCGCCCACACCTGGGTCAGGATGACCATCACCGAGACGGCGACCGGGCGGTCCTGGGACGTCGGCATGCTGCGGTTCCCGGGAAAGGATGCCGTCCTCGGCCCCCGCTTGGCGTCGTTCGTCGAGCTTTACGGCGAGGCCATCGCGCCGGAAACCATCGCACACACGACCATCCGATACGGCGGCCTGCGCATCAACGGCGAAGCGGTCATCCCCGGCAAGGCCACCGTCTATTACGCGCCGGACATTCCTCCCTATGCCGCGGCCCGGCGGCAACCCGGCGGCTGGGTCGCCATCGACATGGGCGGCCGCCACGACCATTCCCACCTTCCCCGTGCCAAGGACGGACGTTTTTACGAATCGTTTGCTTGGTAGCCGGAAATCGCCCAAACTCCGCACCGCTACCCATGGGGTATGGGTAGCGATCCGGGTGCAATAGATTGAGGACCGTCGGAGCGTCGATGAAGGAAAGGGATTGCAGGCGCCGACCGGATGTCCGCCCCCCAAGGCGGTCCCCGCCTTCGGGAATAAGGCGGACCCCGCCTCTGGGAATAAGGCGGATTCCGCCTTTGGGAATAAGGCGGACGGGCGTGTCGGCGCTTGCGGTCGGCATTGTCCTTTCCCTGGTCGGTTGTTCCATGGGCCCCCCGCTGGTACTACCGGAGCAGGAGCTTCCTCCGGCTTTTCAAAACGCTTCCCCGGAAAAGTTCCGCACCCCCCCCGATTTGCCCGAGGAGGGTCTGCCCGAGGAGGGGTATCGGGAAACCGCCGCCGCCGAGTCGCCGCCGTCCGATCCCGCCATGCCCGCTCCCAGCTATGAGTGGTGGCGCGAATTCGGGGTGGAGGAACTGAACCGTCTGGTCAAGCGGGGCTTGAGCAACGGCCATAGCCTGAAGGCGGCGATGCAGCGCATCGCCCAGGCCGAGGCTCAGGCGGGAGTGCCCGCGGGCGCGCTGCTTCCCTCGATGCAGGTGACGGGAAAGGACCAGATCGACTCCCTGACCGAGGGGCTGCGGAGCAGGGGCAAGGACAAACGGACCTCCCAGCGCACGTATCAGCTCAGCCTGACCACCAGCTATGAGATCGACGCCTGGGGCAAGAACAGCGCCACGGTGGAGGCGGCCCTGGCGACGGCCCAGGCCAGCATCTACGACATGGAAGCCATTTCCATCACCTTCGTCGCCGATGTGGTGTCCACGTATTTCCAATATCTGGAGACCTGCGACCGCATCGCGATCGCCCAGCGCAACATCGCCAACATGGACCGGGTCCTGACCACCGTCATCAAGCGCGAGGCGGTCGGCGAGGGGAACAACGTGGAGGTCGAGCAGCAGAACACCGCCCTGGCCCAGGCCAGGGCGGTGGTGCCGCCGCTCCGTCTCCAGCGCGTTCAGTTGCAGTCGAAACTCGCCACGCTGATCGGTGAACTGCCGGACTCCCTGACCTTGAGGGAAACGAGCCTGAACGCCGCCCACCTGCCGCGAGTGCCGGTGATCATGCCGTCCGAATTGATGGCCCGGCGGCCCGACATCCGCAAGGCCGAGGCCAATCTGGCCTCCTCCAACGCCAGCATCCGGGCGGCAACGGGCAAGCTGATGCCCAGTTTCTCGCTCAGCGCGGAGACCGGGTACGGCTCGGCCTATCTCGGCACCTTGCTGTCGCCGGCCGCGTTCTTCTACTCCCTTGCCGCCAATCTGTCCGCCACCCTGTTCGACAACGGAAAGACGCGCAGCGAAATCACCTATAACGAGGCCGTCTACGCCGAGCGGGTCGAGGCCTATCGCCAGACCATCATCGATGCGGTGCGCGACGTGAACGACGCCTTTGCCGCCGTCTACCTGTGGGAAGAACAGGAAAAGGCGCAGAAGGAAGCCCGCGAGCACGCCGTCAACGCCTATGAACTGGGCCTGCTGGGCATGAACATCGGCAGCAACGACTATCTGACGGTCCTGGACGCCCAGCGGATTCAGCACGACACCGAGGACGCCCTGGCCTCGACCCGTTACGAGCGCCTGGACGCCGCCGTCTCCCTGTTCCGCAGCCTCGGCGGAGGCGCCGTGGAATACCGGAGCGACGGAGACGCCAAGCCCGACACCCGAGGGGATGCGGCCCCCCCTTCTCCTTCTTCTCCTTCTTCTCCTTCTTCTCCTTCTTCTCCTTCTTCTCCCCCTCCCCTCCCCGCCGGAACGACGGAGCCGCGGTTATTCGACACGGCGGAGCCGCCGCCCGACATGCCCGAGCCGCAACGGCCCGACACGCTGGAGACCCCGGCCGATACGCAGGAGCCGCCGCCGCAGCGGGTGCGGCCGGTCCCGGAGCTTCCGGTCATCGGCGAGCGGCGCGCGTACTATATCCAGATCGCCTCCCTCGCCCTGCAACGGAGCGTCAACGAGGCCAGACGGATCGCCGAGCTTCACGATTTGCCCCTGGTCATCGACCCGGTCGAAATCCGGGGACGAAAGTTCCAGCGCATCCGCAGCGGCCCCTTCGCCTCCAAGGAGGAGGCCCAGGACGTCATGAACAAGATCAACGACCTGTTCCGGGTCAAGGGCATCATCGTGACCGTCACCGGTCCGGAGGGCAGGGATGG
>JADGDA010000186.1 GCA_015228695.1 Alphaproteobacteria bacterium | reverse complement strand
TCCACTTCGAACGTCGAAACGAATCAGAGTTTGCGTGGCGCGCAGCCGCCACGCAGGGTCAACGAATCAGAGTTTGCGTGGCGCGCAGCCGCCACGCAGGGTCGGTTGAACGGACGCGGCGGGGCGCTGTATTCTCGTTATAAGAGAATATCTACCCTATGGGGATTTCTTCCTGAGATTGTGGGCGGTTACCGGCGCGGCGACGGATTTGACGGCGGGCTCGGCCGGTTTCCGCGGTGGAGCGGCCGGGTGAGTGGGTTGGAGCGGCTGGGTGACGACGGTTTGCGGGTGCGCCGTTCGGCCTTGGGACGCACGGGGGCGCGGCGGTCATTGCGGCGACCACCGGGGATCGGCTTGCTCGGCGTGATGGCAAGGGATCGCATGTCGGTCACGGTCCTCTTGGCCGTGCCGGCGATTGACGCCGCAGCAGAACGAGGGTGCGTTGACGGCAATGCGGACACTGCGGTGGCACGTCATCGGCAATGCCCGGTTCGTCGCTCCGGGCGGTGGCCGGCGTATCGGGTTCCGGGGGTGGCTCGGGCGCTGGTTCCGGCTGGGGCGATGGGCGAGAGAGCATGAGGACGTTGCGCAGATTGGCAAGGTGGGCGCGCCGGGATGAATGCCACAAGCCGTAGGTGCGGACCTTGTGGAAGCCCTGGGGCAGAACATGCTGAAGGAAGCGGCGCATGAACTCATGGCCGGAGACCGTACAGGTGCGGTGGTGGCCGGCCTCGCGGTCCTTGTAACGGAACGAGACCGTGTCATCGCCGATCCCCTGGATGCGCCGGTTGGTGATGGCGATCCGGAAGGCATAGCGGGCCAGGTACTCGAGAACCGCCGTCTCGCCGCTGCCCCAGGGCGTGATGTGGACCACCCAGGATTTCTTCCTGGTGTCCCTGGGCAGGTCCGCATCCGGGCAGAGTTTGGTGAAGGCGTCCCGGAAGCGGCCGCGCACCAGCTTGGCCAGGGCTCTGGTGGGGAACAGGAACCCATCGGCGGCCGCGCGCCAGGTCAGGCCGTCCCTGGACAGGCCGCCTCCGGTGACCAGACAATGGATGTGGGGATGGTGGTGGAGTTGCTGGCTCCAGGTGTGCAGGACCGTCAGCACGCCGACGGTGCCGCCGACCCATTTCGGATCGGCGGCGAGATCGATGATGGCCTGCGCCCCGGTCCGCATCAAGGTGCCATAGCCATCCCGCTGACGACGGCGCAGCGCCGCCCGCAGTTGCTCGGGCACGGTGATGGTGACGTGGAAGTAGGGAACGGGTAACATCTCGGCCTGACGCTGTTCGAGCCAAGCCTTCGTTTGAACGCCATGGCATTTCGGGCAATGGCGGTTACGGCAGGAGTGAAAGACGGGAACGTCGGCGCCGCACGTCGTGCAATGCCACAGGTCCCCGCCGAGCGCTTCGGTCCGGCAGGCCATGATGTCGGCGATGGCGCGGCGGTGCGATGGCAGGATCAAAGCGCCATGAGCCAACAGATAGTTGCCGGCGAAGCGGCGGAACACATCCGCCAGTTCGGGCACGGGTCAGAGGCCGCTCATCAGGGTATCGAGCAGCCTTCGTATCGAATCCCGGGTGGGCTCGGTCAGGTGGGTGTACAGAGCCGTGGTTGCGATATTGGCATGGCCCAGGAAGACCTGGACCACCCGGGTATCGACGCCATTTTCCAAAAGCCTGGTGGCGTAGCTGTGGCGCAGGGTATGCGGCGTCGGCCGACGCGGCAGCCCCGCCGCCTTGACCGCGGCGGCGAAGGTGCGGAAGAGAACGGCGGGACAGACCGGCGCATCGCCCGCGTTGTTGGGACACAGCCATCTTGGGTTGCGGGTGGTTTTCCACAGGGCCACCAGATCGTCGAGAACCGGCCGCGGCAACGGGACCAGCCGCTCCTTGTCCCCCTTGCCGATGATGCGCAGGACCATCCGCGCCCGGTCGACGGCCGTGACCTCAAGCGTCGCCGCCTCCGAGATCCGCAGCCCGCAGGCATACATCAGCGAAAAGCAACCCCGATGGACCGGGTGGCGCATGGCGCCGAGAAGCCGCCGCACCTCGGCATCCGACAGCGCCTCGGGAAGACGCTTCTGCCTGGGCTCGCGGATCTTTTTTTCCGAACAACGGCCAGTCGCAGCCCAAGGTCCGGCTGTAGAGGAACTGGATCCCGTAGTGGGCCGTCTTGAAGGTTCCCCTGGCCGCTCCCTGCTCACGCATTTCCAGCAGATAGCGGCGGACTTCCTCCTCGCTGATCTGATCGGGCGGGCGCCGGTAATGCTTGACCAGCCGCCGGACGGCCTGGAGGTAGGACTCCTGGGTCCGAGGGGCCAGCCCCGCCAGGGTCATGTCTTCGATCATGCGCGTACGCAACGCTGTCATCGTCATATCCTTCCATGTTCGTCAGCGCGGGACAGCCCCGCCACCACACGGAAGAATATCGTCAACTCATCGCCGCCCAAGACCCCAGGCGATCACGCCACGCCATCTACGGCGAAGCCGTTCCGTTCAACCCGAATTTCGCGCGCGAGACACTTTTCCTCCGGTTTCGGAAATGTTAGGCGGGGGGCGTTTCGCTGTGCCTAAAAATTCTGTCTGCCGCAGAAACTCTCGCATTTTTCCATGGGAGCAGATGTTGCCATGACGAGGCGCGGAGCGACATGGGTGCTTGGATCGAACGGCTCTTCGGGTGTATCTTCAGGCAACACCGGACGTGATGTGTGCCGTATGCACCACGAAGAGGGCTTGACACTCAGGGCCACGACCCAATGCGTTTCCTTAACCCGAAGACCGATCTTGCATTCAAGAAAATTTTCGGCTCGGACTCGAGCCGCGATATCGTGATCAGTTTCCTCAATGCGATGCTGGCGCTGACGGGCGAGGATGCCATTGCCGACGTGACGATTCTCGATCCTTACCAGGCACCGAAGATTCAAGGGATGAAGGACACATTCCTTGACGTTCGGGTCAAGGACCGCCGAGGACGTTCGCATGTCGTCGAAATGCAGGTCCTGAATGTCCCCGGCCTTGAAAAACGGGTACTCTACAGCGCGTGCAAAGCCTATGTCGGACAGCTTGCCAAAGGCGATGGCTATCACCCCCTCGGCGAGGTGGTGGCCGTCACTATCACTGATTTTGTCATGTTTCCAGAATTGGAGCGGGTGGCCAGTCAGTTCCGTCTGCGGGCAGACGAAAACCCGCTTATACGTCACCAGGATTTGGAACTGGCTTTCGCCGAACTGCCGAAATTCACCAAGGATGAGATGGGACTTGAGACGACACTGGATCGCTGGCTGTATTTTCTGAGAACGGCTGGCGACCTGACGGCGGTGCCCCGTGCGCCGGCGGAGGAGCCCGCAATTGTCAAGGCCCTGGATATTGCCAACCGCGCAACCTGGACTGACGACGAGCTTGACGCCCAGAAAAAGCGAGAAATGTGAATCATCGAACAGATCCAGAAAAACGCTAAACGTGCGCACGATGAGCTAACACGGGCGAGCAGATGGCCCGCAGAGCAAGGCAGGAGGGGAAGGCGGAGATGGTCCTTCGCCTACTCCGTAGGAAGTTCGAGATGCTGTCCCCTAAAGTTGGAGCCCGCATTCGTGCGGCGAGCAGCGATCAACTGGACGAGTGGAGCGAACGGTTGTTGGATGCCCGTGAACTGTCGGACGTGTTCGATGCGCCCACGACGCACTGACTCGGTATTTTGATCCGTCCCCATCGGCAACCAATCTGGGGGCGGTCACAGACGTAGAAAATCCATATTTCCCGCTGGCAGGGGGAAGCGTCGATGAAACGGTTCTGGATCGTTGCCGGGCTTGCTGTCGTGATCGGGCTGGGAGGGGGCCTCTGGTGGCTTTTTGGCGCGTCGCGTCCGGATTCTCCTCCCGCAGCGTCTTCCCTGCATCTTCGTTTCGGCCATAATTTTCAGCCTGACAGCGCCCTTCACGTGGCAGCGGAGAAATTTGCCGAGGCCGTGCGGCGTGAGACAAATGGGCGGGTCGAGGTGTCGGTTCATCCCGCTCAACAACTCGGCTCCGATGATCGGATGATCGAGATGACCCGTGACGGAACTCTCGACATTATGCTGGTGCCGACGGCCAAGCTCAGCACGGCGATCCCCGCCATGCAGTTTGCCGATCTCCCGTTCTTTTTCCGGGACCGCAACGAAGCCTATCTGATGCTCGACGGCGAACCGGGCAGGATGCTGCTGGAGCGTTTGAACGCGATCGACATGATCGGCGTCACGTTCTGGGAAAACGGTTTCAAGCAGTTGACCGCCAACAGGCCGCTGCACGATCCGGACGATCTCAAGGGCCTCAAGATGCGGGTCATGAAAAGTCGGGTCATCATGGACCAGTTCCAGGCCTTCGGAGCCCAGCCCCTGCCGATCGATTTTCATTCCACGCTCCAGGCGTTGCAGGACGGGGTGGTCGATGGCCAGGAAAATCCGCTGACCGCCATCGTCCAGATGGGATTTCACAAGGCGCAGTCGCACCTGACGTTGAGCAACCACGGCTATCTCGGCTATGTTTTTGTCATCAGCAGAAAGGTTTTTCAGACTCTCCCCAACGAAATCGGCTCGCTTCTGATCGATGTCGCGCGCCGTCTCACCGTTTTCGAACGCGAGGAGACCCTTCGGCAAGAGGCCTTGTCTCTCGACCTCATTCGCCACGCCGGTGTCAATGTTCATGAGTTGACAGAGGAGCAACGCGCGCGGTTCGTTGCGGCCACGGCCCATATCCCGCGTCAGTTCGAGAACGTCATCGGCTCCGACATCATGTCGAGAACCGAGGAACTCCTGCGTCGGCATCGTCTGGGCACGGCGGTCGACGCCGAGATTCTGATCGGCCTTGATACCGATTTTTCGGCGGGGGCCGCGCCTGCCGGTCTGTCCATCAAGCGCGGAGCGATGATCGCCATCGACGAGATCAACGCCCAAGGCGGCGTCCTGGGCCGCAAACTGGCCCTTATCGCCCGCGACAATCACGCCCTGCCGGAACGTGGAGCGAGAGATATTCACGATCTGGCCGCTTACCCCAATCTTGTGGCGATCCTTGCCGGCTCTGTCAGCCATGTGGTGTTGAGCGAGCTTGATGCCATTCATCAAGCCAAAATCCCGTTGCTCGTCCCCTGGGCCGCCGCCGCTGGAATCGTGGACAACGGGCGGTCCCCGAATTTCGTCTTCCGGCTTTCCGTTTCCGATAGCGACAGCAGCCTGTTTCTGGTCGACAGCGAAGAAAAAAAGGGAAGAAAACCCGCCCTGCTTCTGGTCAACA
>JADGDA010000185.1 GCA_015228695.1 Alphaproteobacteria bacterium | reverse complement strand
GTTCGTCGCGGTCAGAGCCGGGGCGGTTCCGCCCGCGAACTTCCAGTATCCCCCGAAGGCCATGGTCTTCGGGGAAGATGCGTGCTGGGTCACGATCAGGTGCACCGCCCGGCCCGCGGTCATCCCGGCCGGGTTGTCGAGGACGGTGTTCTCCGTCATGGTGTGGGTGAACACGTTGGACAGGCTCAGATCGAGGGTGATGTGCCCACCGGAACTCGTCACCGCGACCGGGGCCGCGTGTTGGGATTTGGTGAAGGACTGGGGCTGGTTCGTCTTGGCGGTGGCGGCATCAAAGGCCTGGACGTCGGAGCCGATATTGCCCGCGGCGGCGGTCCCCAGCGCCGGTTTGCCGGTCAGGTCGGAATAGGCCCCCGTGGCCGCCACGGTGACCAGCCCGAGGTTTGTTCGCGCGCTCGCCGCGTTGACTTCGGACAGATTGTTCGCGGCCACGAGCATCCCGAACCCGGCGGTGTTCAGGGGCCCCAGGGTGATCCACGCCGTATTGGCCGCGTTGCGCATTTTCAGGAGCATGGCCGTGGTGTCCGGCCACCACATGTGGGGGAAGACCGGGCTGGGCTCGGTGTCGCCGGCGTTGTTGGTGACGATCGCGGCGAGCGCGGCGTTGAGGTCCGCGCGGACCGCCGCGCCGGTCTGGTTGGGGATGTCATAATCGTGGGTGGCCATGTCAGTACCCCGTAACGGTGATGTCGGCGGCGCGGGGAACACCGTCGCCGGCCGCGTTGAAGAAGCGCAAGGTGAAGCCCGTCTCCGACGCCCCCGAGATCAGCGCATAATCCCCGGTCTGGAGATCGTTCGCCGTGACGTGGATCGTCGGCGAGGCGAAGAAGGGCTGGGCGTAGGTGAAACTCGCCCCGCCCGCCGCGATGGCGATCCCGCCGCCGAGGGCCTCGGTGCGCTGGGGCAGTTCCGCCGAGACGGAGAGGGAGGTGACCAGAACGGTGTTGGTCGGCAGGCCGGAGGTCAGAACCAGCCGCGCCCGGAACGCCCGGCAGAGAAAATCCGCGACGTACAGGGGGGTCCAGTCCGACCAGACGGGCGAACCCGCCGGATCGTCCATCGTGGTCGACACCTGAACCATGGCGTTGGCGGCGTCGGCGACGGTCCCGTCCCAACTCGGCCAGTCGTCGATCAGGCCGGTGCGGCTGTCCAGGATGTCGCCGGTATCGACGACCGTGGCGGAGAGCGCGGCGGAGAGCCGCGCCGAGACGGCCTTGCCAAAGTCCGTCCAGGGATCGGTGAAGTCATAGGTTCCCTCGGGCATGACGCCGCCCAGACTGTCGAGCATCCCCGCCGCGTCCAGGTCGGGGATGTCGTCGAACGGCATCGCGCCGGTCAGTTGAAGAACGCCGCCGCCCGCGATGACGTTGACCTTGGCGCCGGCGAAAGCCGGGCCTTCGCCGACCGTCACCACCCCGGTGAAGGACTGCACGACCGGGGCCGTGATGGAGAACGGGGCGGCGTTGACCGACAGGTTGCCGGTCGAGTCCACCGCCTTCGCCATGTAGGTTCCGGTGATCAGGGGCAGGAAGCCCGACACGGCGGTTCCGGGGAACCGGGGGCCGATGTCCCCGCCGTCGGCCCAGGTCGCTCCGGAGGTTTTCGGGGTGTGGCGGACGCGGATGCCGCCGCCGATCTTCACGTCGAGGTCGGCGGCGGCGGTCCAGCTCACGAAGGCGATGCCGTTCAGGGAGACGACGGCAAACCCCGCCACGTCGGCCGGCGGCGCGGTGAGGCCCTTGAGTTCCTTGGCGAAGGTCCCGGAGGGCGGGCTCTCCACCCCGAGGGTGGTGAGGGCGATCACCCGGAATTCGTGGGACCCGACCGCGCCATGCCAGGAGAAGGGCGATGTGGCGGTGGCGCCGATACTCGACCAGATCGTGGTTCCGGCGATGCGGGACTCGATCCGGTAACCGGCGAGACCGACCCCGATGGCTTCCCACGCCGGGTTGTCCGGAGCGCCGATGGCGAGGGTCGCCAGACTGCCGACGCCCTGGCCCTGATTGATCTCCACCAGGGTCTCGGCGATGGAGATGATGCCCGGAGCGGCCAGCGGCGGCAGGCCGGCGAGACCCTGGACGGAGACCCCGGTCACGATGACGGCGGCGCTTCTGGCCCCCAGGCCGTTGATCGCCTGCGCCCGCACCTCGTAGGAGCCGGGGGAGAGGTTGGGAATGGTCACGGCGGCGATGTCCGTGCTCGCGGAGGGGCCCGGTATCCACTCCGAGGCTCCCAAGGTTCGGTATGCGGTCTCGACCTGACGCACGAAGACGTCGGCGGGGGGCGTCCACTGGATATCAAGGGCGCTCGCCAATGCCGTCCCGTTGCCCGTCGTGGACAGGCGCTCAAAGGCCGCAAGGCTGGTCGGAGCGGCGACGATCCACGGGCTGGGCAGGCTGGACAGGGCATTCTGCGGTACGGTCACCGCCTGGGCGGCCGACCAAGCATAAACCGCGTCGTCCTCCTCGCGCAGCACCAGGTCGATGCCCTGGCCGTCTTCGGCCAGAACCCAGGACTCGACCCGGAATTTCTTACCCGACAGGATGGTGTTGCCGCCGGACGCCAGATTGAGGCTGACACAATCCCATGCCGAGATGCCAAGCATCTTCACGGTCGCGGGGAAGGAGACCGTCATTCCTCTCCGTCCGCGCCCCAGCGCGATGGCCGCGATGCGCTGCGCCCGCTGGGCGTCGATGGTGTTGGGGAGGGCGATGTCTTTATAAAGCCGCTGGCCGCCGTCCTCGCTTTCATAGGTGGCGTTGGTGATCGGCGGGAAGTCGGTCAGTTCCCAATATTTTGCAGGCTCCTTGTAGGTTCCGCGCACGGTGTTGACCAGCTCGGAGTGGGGGCTGTGCGGAGTGATCCTGATCGGGCCGCGCAGGTCATCCTCGGTGAGCGTCTTGACCGGGGAGACCGGAGCGGCCGGGAACAGGCGGTATGTTCCTTGGGTATAAACCAGCACGCCGGCACAGGCCGTCAACAGGTCGTTGAGGATGTCGATCGGCTTCTTGCTGAGGTCGATCACGCCGTTGGTCGTATAGCGGGCCTGGGTTTTGCGGGTGATCTGCGCGGTCTCGTCCGTTAAAAGGTCGAGGCTTGTTCCGGCGATGGCATTGGCCCGCGAGGTCGCGAGCTTGCCTTGCAGATGGCCGGTGTTGATCCAGTAATAGACCGCCCCGGCCAGGGAACCGGTCAAACTGACGCCGTCGCCGGTTTCGATGGCGGTCGCGGACGAGGACAGCGTCACGGTGTCGGCAGAGGCGGAGAGAGTGACCGAGGTTGCGACAAAGACCGAATGGGTGCCGCCTCCGGCATCGCCGATATCGATCCACGTCCCGGCGAGGGCGTTGGCGTAGGACGAAGCCAGATGGCCGACGGTCGGAGTCCCCTCGCTGCTGATCCAAAAGTAAGCCGTGGCTGCGGTCAACGGGGAAGGAAGCGTTGCCGACGACGACAGGTAGACCTGCGTTCCCGTCGTCCATCCGACCGCACCGGCCAGCGTCACCTGATTGCTGGAGGGGCTGATCGTGAATGTCTGCTCAAGGCCAAGGGCTACGTCCTCATCGCAGACGCTGGCCGCGTTCGCCATGCATTCCCAGTCGATTTCCGCAGTCGAGCAGCCGATCCCGTCGCGGGACAGGAGATAGTCAAGGACCGCCAGCGCCGCGTTGTTCGACCAGGCGCATTTGGAAACGCGCCCGCCCACGCCTCCGCTGACGAGCGGCATCGGTTCGCCGCCGTCGTTCAGCAGGGTAAAGGAGGTGGTTGCGGGAACGGTGTTGACGGTGAAGACCTTTGCCACCGCCGCCACCAGGCCGTTCGACGTGGCATAGGTGGCTCCCGCGTGATCGCGGATGAACACCACGTCTCCCGCCGCCAGCCCATGTGCTCCGGCCGTCGAGAACAGGCCGGAGGTCGAACTGGTGGAGAGGATGGAATAAGTTTGGCGCGGATCATGGAGCAGCGCTCCATCCACCATGGCCGAGGTGCTCGGAAGACCGGACACCCAGGCGTTTGAATCATACTTGAGGCGTGGATAGAGGTAGGCGATCCCGCGCGCGCGGTGGGCCGTCGTCCACTCGGCCCCGCTTTCGGCCACCAGATCGGCATCGGCCATTTGGGTTTGGCTGCCGAGGTGCTTGTTGATGCGGAAGAAGCCATCGAACCGCTTGTCCGTGGAGGTGAGATTGTTGAAGAAGGTCTCGCGGATGGCATGGACTTGGTGCGACGCCAGCGGGGTGGCCAGATGCATATAAGCGTGACTGTCGCCGGTCGACGCGGCATAGATCAGGGCTCCGGCGGTCAGGGCAGTGCCGTAGATTTTCTTGCGCGGCGCGGTGGAGTTGCGGACGGTCAGCTTGTTGTCGCGGGCTTCATAGGAGTACTGCTGCTGTTCCGGTGCTTTCACAGCCCCCATCAGCATCCCCGCCGCGCCGGACAACACCCCGCCGATGGCTCCCATGGCCGCACCGGAGGCAATGGCGGCCCCCAGGCTGGCCGCCGTGGAAAACCCGAGCGCAAAACCCGCCCCGCCGGTTGCCGCGCCGATCACGGCCCCGATCACGGCGGCTTTGAAGATGCCCATGAATCCGCCGCCGCCCTTGTAGCGGCAATCGGGCGGCGTGAAGGCCGTCGTTCCCAACAGCCCGGCCCGGAGATGGCCCCGGACCCGACGACCGGCCCGGGCGGAGCGGTCGGAGACATGGGGGTGGTGATCAAGGCGGGGCGGGATCATGGCAAATCCCTCACCATGTCGATCCCCGTCCGCTTCCAGCCCAATCGCTCCAGGGTCTGCGCGATGCGCTCGTCGTCGATCCCCGAGGCCAGGGTGAACGTTATCTGGACGCTCTTCTTTTCCTCGGCCCAATTCCTGACGACCTTCACCAAGCGCAGAAAGGTCGGGCCGCCGCGATGGGCGGGATCGACCAGAACCAGGCGGATTTCCGTCTGAATCAGCTTTGCCCACAGGTAGGAAGATGCCACGGCGCAGGCGATGCCGGTCAGTGTGCCGTCGCTTTCGGCCAGAAAAACAACCAGCGGCGCGGTATGATGGAACGACGACAGGATGGTCTGGGCCACCACGGTCCTCTCCGGCTGCGGGTAGTCGTTACCGCACGCCGCGATGTGGTCCTCCAGCATCGCCAGGATGGCGTCCAGGTCATCAAGGGTGGCGCGGCGGATGATGGTCATATCCATGACCCACCTTCCAAGCCGCCCCCACCTTCCAAGCCGCCCCCACCTTCCAAGCCGCCCCCACCTTCCAAGCCGCCCCCAC